>JABBNX010000264.1 GCA_019352135.1 Pseudomonadota bacterium | reverse complement strand
TGCCTGACCGGCGATGTCGCTGCCGGTCAGGGTCGTCGGCAGTGTTTGTTCCTGGATGGGGGTGCAGATACTAAAACCGCTCTCAGCAATGCCGCGAAGCACCTGTTCGGGAATCGGGAGTTCATCAAATCGCATACAAGTTCCTTTTGTGTTACCTCTTTAGTTACATACCTACAATATACTGTGGAGTTACGTCTGGCAATCGAAACATTATGGGGATCAACCTGCAAAACGCCATAAATACTGCCAAAAATGCTTTGACAAACCGGAAACCATTCCATTACTATGGTGCGAATTTACCTTAAGGAAGTCATCTCATGCAGGCTGCACTTGCCATAATCGGCGAAGATCTCAAACTGGTTGAAAAGCAGTTCCGCAAAGATTTGGAGTCAGATGTCCCTCTGATTCGCAAAGTCGGAGAATATGTGCTTTCCAGCGGCGGCAAGCGTGTTCGCCCCGCACTGTTACTTCTTGCCGCCCGTTTGAGTGGCTATGAGGCCGATAAAGCTGTTCCACTGGCAAGTGTCGTAGAGTTCATTCACACGGCGACTCTCCTGCATGACGATGTTGTTGATAGTGCTACACTGCGGCGTGGCATCGCTTCAGCAAATACATTATGGGGAAATGAAGCCTCGGTACTGGTGGGTGATTTTCTTTTTTCAAAATCATTTTCTCTTATGGTAAATGTCGGCAGTCTTGATATCCTCCGGATCCTTTCCGACGCAACAACGGTAATAGCTGAAGGCGAGGTTATGCAGTTACTCTGTACCGGTGAGATTGATCTGACTGAGGAACGGTATATCGATGTTGTCCGCTCAAAAACAGCAATCCTCATGTCTGCTGCCTGTGAAGCCGGTGCTGTGTTGGGTGCCGTGCTTCCCCGCTTGCAGAAGGCGCTGGCTGATTTTGGTATGGATCTCGGTATTGCGTTTCAATTAATGGATGATATTCTTGATTATGTTGCTACCGAAGAAGAGTTTGGCAAGAGTATCGGTCATGATCTTGAAGAAGGAAAAATCACTCTGCCGCTGATCCATACGCTGCGGCACTGCACTGTTGCCGAGCGTGCTGTGATTGCTGCTGTTGTTGAGCAGGATGAAATGTCACTGGACGATTTTCGTGCTGTTTCCGGTTTAGTCAAACAGTATGGTGGGATTGCCTATACCGTTGACAGCGCCCGCTTCTATATTAACCGCTGCAAGAATCATCTGGAACTGTTTGCGCCATCACCTGTCCGTGAGGCTCTGCTCAGTTTGTCCGAATATGTAGTAACGCGCAGTAAATAAGTCTGATTTCAGGTTATTTACTTTTGTACTCGCAGTCGAAGTCTCTCATCATTAAATCACCGGAGGTTTCATGCAACGAATTCTCTTCCTGTTCATAGCTTGTCTGTTTCTCTCTTTGGCCGCCTGCTCCAAGGCGGATAAGACCCAAAAAAGTGCCGGCACCGCTGGAAAAGATTTTGTTGCCGTCGAAAAGAGTCCTGCACCGGATTTTTCGGTCGTATCCGTGGCCAACGGGAGTGCCGTTAAATTATCTGATCTTAAAGGCAAGGTCGTTTTGCTGAACTTTTGGGCGACATGGTGTCCGCCCTGCCGCGAAGAGATTCCTTCGATGATGAAGTTGAACAGTTTGATGGCCGGCAAACCGTTTCAAATGGTTGCCGTTTCGATTGATGAAGGAGGCAAGCCGGCTGTTGAATCTTTTTTTAAGGAATCCGGGCATATGCTTCCGGCGTATATTGACGAGAGTGGTGCTGCAATCAAATCTTATGGAATTACCGGGGTGCCCGAATCGTTTATTATCGACAAACAGGGCATTCTGGTTAAAAAAGTCATCGGGGGATTTGCGTGGGATTCTCCAGAAGCTGTCTCCTTTCTTGAAGGTTTGATGAAATAGGATATCTACTATGACCGGTCATGATGTAACCTATATTGGGGCTTTTATTGCAGGCCTACTGTCGTTTCTTTCTCCGTGCGTGTTTCCGCTGATCCCTTCTTATGTTATGTACATTACAGGCATTTCTTATGCCGACATGCAGGCGGAGCACCCTACGCATATCATCCGCCAAAAAACAATCTTTCATGCGCTATGTTTTATCTGTGGTTTTACCGCCGTTTTTGTTCTTTTGGGGGCCTCGGCAACATTTATCGGAACTTTTTTGCAGGAACACGCCACCATCATCAGAAAAGTAGGTGGCATTATTCTGGTTCTGCTTGGCATTCATGTGACCGGACTTCTGCCTCTTAAATTTCTTCTGGGTGAAAAAAGAATCAATATCAAGCACAAACCGGCAGGGTATATCGGTAGTTTTCTTGTCGGTATCGCGTTTGCGGCCGGGTGGACCCCCTGTATCGGGCCGATACTTGCGGCGATTCTTGCGGTGGCTGCGACCGAGGATAGCGTATATCACGGGATACTGCTGCTGTTACTCTACTCCATGGGGTTAGGAGTGCCGTTCTTTCTCTCTGCGCTTGCTATGAATCGATTCATGGCTGTATTCAACCGATTTAAAAAATATATCCACATCTTTGAAATAATCACCGGGATTCTTCTGATGGTGGTTGGCGCCCTGATCTATTCCAACTGGCTTTCCCGCCTTTCCGCGTATGCATCTATTTTATATAAAGGTATTGAGTGAAGGCTCATCGCGCTCCGCATTCACTTCAACTGACAGTTTCGCAACTGGTTGTCACAGAGGCTTTTTATGCCGGAATACTGGAATTGCCGGTGCAACGCTCTTTTACGTCGAAAGGTGCTCCTGATCATCTGATAATTGACTTGGATGGTATGGCAATTATTTTCGTGGAGGAGGCTGATGTCATCAAAGCCCATCCGGTTCTTGAGCCGCGTTTCAGCATGTTTCCCCGCGGAATAGGGGTTACGCTCCATTTTGAAGTAACTGATATTGAAGAAATACGTGATGCAATCATGGAAGAAGGGCTTGAAATTCTCTATCCGCTGGATATCAAGCCATACGGCGTCAAAGAAATGTGGTGCTTTGACCCGGATGGCTATCTGATTGTTCTTGACGAATTAATTCCGCAACAAAAAAAGGTTGGGCAGTAGCTCAAGCCATTCCACAAAGGTGTTGAAATAACACTTTAGGATTTGCACCCGCAGACAAGAACCACAAATAACTAAACCCGAAAATCTTCGCCTTTAAGGAGCTGGTTTCCGGGTTTACCGCTGAGAACCTGACTTAGTTTTACCAAATGAGTAATAGGTTTTGGGTGTTG
>JABBNX010000002.1:17999-69779 GCA_019352135.1 Pseudomonadota bacterium | reverse complement strand
GAGGGGCTTAGGTTCTGGGGTCCTCCCGTACAACCCACCTTTCATGAGTGGGCTTAATGTTGAGCAACATCCGGGTGGCGACGTAAAAGAGGAAGATGACGAAAAAGACTTTGAGGAAGTGGGTGGAAAGCTGGGCCGCGATGTATGAGCCGCCAAAGGTGCCGACCAGAATGCCGAAACTGATGCGCCGCACCACGGGCCAGTCAACGGCGCCTCGTAAATGGTGGGCCCGCAGGCTGGAAATTGAGGTAAATATGATGCTGGCCAGAGAGGTTCCAAGGGCAAGATGGAGAGTGTGAGCGTCCGACAGGTGCTGGGAGGTGAAAATGAAGGTAAGTACCGGAACAATGACCAGACCACCTCCGACACCAAGCAAACCGGCCAGAACTCCGGCGAACGCCCCGAGGGCGATATACATGAACCACACCGTCATTTCGATTCTCCCGGTCAGATATTGGCGGTCATCATACGCGGTGGGCGGAACGTGGTGGTATCAAGCGATGCCGTGGAGCAAAGAAGAAGCCAACGCAGGTAAAGAATCCGGGTTACCAGCCGCCGGTACAGATGCCCATTGTCATCCCGTGCAGAAGGGTATACGACTGGCCGCCGCCGGTTTTTGATGCAACATCACAACGATAAAATTCTTCAAAAATACGCTGTAATTCCCTTCGCGAAAAATTACGGGCCTGCGTAACAATATCACCCAAAAAAAACGCATTTATATTGAGTTCCCTGCCGATATCGGCCTGTGGCATTTTTTTGTCGAGCAGCTCTCTGACGCGCCATAACTTTCGGAAATGACTGATCAGGGCACCAATTATCATCGGCGCATCTTCGCCATGAAGAAACAGCGCATCAAGACTTTTGATGGAATTCGACAGATCCCGCATGCCGAGAAATTTTGCCAGTTCAAAGGCGGTGTAGGCTTTGCTGCTGCTGGCCATGGTTCGGACATCATCAAGGGCAATACGTGACTTTGAGCCGGCGTAGGCCACCAGCTTTTCGACCTGTGAACTCAATTCCTGCAGGTTATTGCCGATCAGCGCTGCCAACAGCTCAGCGGCAGGTGTCTCAATCGGCTTACCCTGGGCAACCGCTTCAGTTTGAATGAACCCGGCCAGCTTGTTATCATAGAACCGCTTGTATTCAACCAGCACGCCATGCTTTTTTAATTCCACAAAAAACTTCTTGCGCTGATCGATCTTGGTGCCGGTCAAGAGCAGGCAGGTGCCGGGCGATGGGTTCTTGATATACGGCAGCATGGCTTCAAGGGCATCAGCTTTCAACTGTTCGGCCCGCTTGACCAGAACCGCGCGACGCTCTGAAAACATCGGCAGGGTCTGGGCAGAGTCAATGATATCTATGCCTTTGGATTCATTACCGAAGTACACATTGAAATTAAAGTCTTTCAGAGCCGGGTCGATGGCCCGTTCAAGCAGCATATGAACCGCCCGCTCAACCAGAAATTGCTCTTCTCCATACAGAAAACAAACTGTCGGGATCGTGCCTTTCTTTAGTGATAGCTCGAACTCTTGCGCTGTCATGATCAATAGGACTCTTCTAAGGCAGAAATGAATTTCTGCGCGAGTATACTTGAAACGGCATGGAGAGCCTGCTCTTCGGCATTGCGTTGCAGGGCAAGATCCGTGTTGGCTGGATATTGTTTCACCGCTTGGATCTGACCTTTCCAGAGCGGCGCAGTCTGGCCTTTTTTGGTAATTTCCAGTTCAACATTCAGAGATAATTTGTATTCACGTGCCTGGTCAATGGCATTATAGGACACGGCCTTGCTGGAATATGAAACGATCCGCGCCTTCATGACAAGGTCAGCATCCCCTTCACTGCTTGCAGGACGCAGTCCGCGCAGAGAATACAGTTCCTCATAGAATCCCCTGCGCAGAACAGTCTGAGCGCTTGGATTAACACTCTCGTTATTGAAATACGGCACCCAGATTTTTTGGCCTGATCCAAGCGGGAGAGACGCAGAGTCCGTCAGATGATACCCGCACCCCGCGACTGTCAGCAACAGCGCCACCATCAGACTTCGCACCCAAAACGAAACCGGCATCGCCTACCCCACCACAATATTGACGAGCTTGCCCTGGACGCAAATAACCTTGCGGACAGTCAGCCCCTCGATAAACTGAACAATCTTTTCATCAGCCAATGCCAGCGCTTTCAGTTCTTCTTCACCGGTGCCGACGGCAACGGTAATCTTTGAACGCAATTTGCCATTAACCTGCACGACCATCAGCAGCTCTTCATCGAGCACGGCACTCCGGTCATAGTCAGGCCAGGAGCATGCTGTTAATTGAGAGGTGTTGCCCAGCCGTTGCCACAGTTCTTCCGTGATATGGGGAACAAAAGGAGCCATCAGCAGAATCACACTCTGGAGGGCTTCTTTCATAACTGCCGGATACTGCGGTGTCGCAAGCTCCGCAGGCTGAAGAATATTAAGCAGTTCCATGACAGAAGCTATCGCCGTATTGAAATGGAAACGCTCTTCAAGATCTTCAGTGACTTTGCGGATCGTTTTATGTACGGCTCTGCGCAGGGTGCGCTCTTCGGCAGTCAATGAGTCGGGGTCAAGCGGACCGGCGTTTCGTATCACGTCAAGGCGATCATTAACCAGCTTCCAGATACGGCCCAGAAAACGGAAAGAACCTTCTACGCCCTGGTCATTCCAGTCCAGGTCTTTTTCCGGCGGCGCGGCAAACAGTGAAAACAGGCGGGCGGTATCGGCCCCGTATTTCGAGATCAAGGCATCCGGGTCAACGACATTCCCTTTCGACTTGCTCATTTTTGCCCCGTCTTTAATCACCATGCCCTGGGTCAGCAGATTAACAAACGGTTCATCAGCAGAAATATGCCCGAGATCACGCATTACTTTTGTGAAAAAGCGGGCGTAAAGCAAATGCAGTACAGCGTGTTCGATGCCCCCGATATACTGATCAACCGACATCCAGTAGTCAACCGAATCACGATCAAGAATGCCCTCAGTGAAGTCAGGACAGCAATAGCGGAGGAAATACCATGATGACTGAACAAACGTGTCCATCGTATCTGTTTCGCGGCGGGCAGCTTTTCCACATACCGGGCAGGAACAGTTGACAAAGGACTCCAACCGGGCCAAAGGACTTCCCCCCTCGCCGCTGAATTCGACATCTTTCGGGAGGACGACCGGCAGATCTTGTGCCGGCACCGGTACCACGCCGCAGCTGTCACAATAGATCACCGGTATTGGATTACCCCAGTAGCGCTGGCGGGAAATCCCCCAGTCCCTGAGCCGGAAATTGACCGTTGTGGTGCCATGTCCCTGAGCCTGGAGGAAGTCGGCGATCTCCTTCTTTGCGTCATCGCTTTGCATGCCGTCAAACTGCCCTGAATGTGTCATAACCCCCGCCTCAGTATATGCTTCGCACATGCTGACCGGATCAAGCGTCGTTCCGGCTGGCTGGATCACAACTTTCAACGGCAGGTCGTATTTTTTTGCAAATTCAAAATCGCGCTGGTCGTGGGTCGGCACTGCCATGACAGCACCGGTGCCGTAATCCATTAATACAAAGTTGGCCAGGAAGATCGGCATCCGGGCCCCGGTTACGGGATTATTGCAGTATGAACCGGTAAAAACCCCTTCTTTTTCAAAATCATCGGCGGTACGTTTTATGCGATCGGTTTTTCTTATTTTATCGATAAATGCAACGACGGCATCCCTCCGATCATCTGTGGCAAGTTCAAGGGCCCGGGGGTGTTCAGGTGCCAGCGACATGAACGTCGCACCGAAAACGGTGTCCTGGCGGGTCGTAAAAACCCGGATCGGTCCCGTACAGTTTTCAACGGGGAAATCGATCTCGCACCCGTAACTCTTGCCGATCCAGTTGCGCTGCATGACAAGAACCCGCTCCGGCCAGCCGGGAAGTTTAAAGGTATTATCAAGAAGCTCCTCGGCGTAATCGGTTATGCGAAAGAACCACTGGTCAAGCTCTTTCTGCTGCACCTCGGTATCACACCGCCAGCAGCCACCGTCTTCAACCTGTTCATTGGCAAGTACGGTTTCGCATTTTGGGCACCAGTTGACAAAGGAGGTCTTTTTGTAGGCAAGACCTTTGGCAAACATTTCCAGAAAAAGTTTCTGTTCCCAGCGGTAATAATCGAGATCGCACGTAGCCAGCTCACGGTCCCAGTCGTATGAGAAGCCCATCTTCTTAATCTGATTCCGCATGTAGGCAATGTTTTCGTATGTCCAGGTTGCGGGATGGCTCTTGTTCTGAATGGCTGCGTTTTCAGCCGGCATACCAAACGCATCCCAGCCCATAGGATGCATGACATTAAATCCGCGCATTCTTTTGAACCGGCCGATAACATCACCGATTGAATAATTACGGACATGCCCCATATGAATGCGGCCGGAGGGATAAGGGAACATTTCCAGCAGATAGTATTTCTGCTTGTTCTCATCTACAGCGGCCTTAAATGTTTTATTGTTTTCCCAGATAGACTGCCATTTCTGCTCTACATCTTTCGGTGTGTACTTCTGCTCCACGGTCGTTTCCTTTCGTATCTCAAAATATATGTTTATTTTTTTTACTGCGATGACGACAGGTGCCAATCAGGCCTCTATCATGAAAAACCACCCTGCAGAATAATTTCCGCGGCAACTCTGTCTAACGTCACGCACCGGTCTACAACGCCGGTAGCGACCGCTTCGCGCGGCATGCCATAGACGATGGCGGTTTCCTCTGATTCTGCTATAACGCGCCCACCCTGTTCCTTGATAGCGCGCACTCCTTTGCTGCCGTCGTTGCCCATGCCGGTCAGGATCACGGCTACGACCCGCTTGCGATAAATTCCGGCACACGACTGCAGCATGACATCAACTGAAGGGACATAGCGATCAGATTCTGAATGTGCTTCGATACGGGCGGTGACCTGTCCACCGCAGACCTCGAAAACCATGTTTTTGCCTCCAGGCGCGATCAGAACTCTGCCGGGCAGGACAAGGTCGCCATCCTCCGCCTCCTTAACATCAAAAAGCGATGAACGGTTGAGCCGGTCGGCAAAGGCCTTGGTAAAACCGGCAGGCATATGTTGGGAAATAACTATTGCAAAGGGATATTTCTGCTCAAAAGCAGACAGTATCAGTTGCAAGGCAGGCGGGCCGCCGGTGGAAGTACCAATCGCCACAAGATCGATGGCATGGTGTATTCCAATGCCCGCTTTTCCTGTCTGCGCCGGTTCGGCTGTGCGCTGCTCCGGAAGAGTCGCTTCGGAGTTTGGGCGAGCATGGATGACAGGTTTGAGTGCAAGAACCTGAAGAACTTTATTCTGCAGATCTTCTTTTATTGAGAGCAAATCAATCGACGCGCTGCTGGAAGGTTTCGCCACAAAATCAAGGGCACCGAGTTCGAGTGCTTTAAAGACCTTGTCTGCCCCGCTCAGGGCACTGATAACAATTACCGGCAGTGAAAAACGGGTGGTCAGAATACGCAGCAGCGTAAATCCATCCATCTTGGGCATTTCAAGATCAAGGGTTACCAGATCAGGTTTCAGTGCAATAACTTTTTGGATGCCTTCTTCGCCGTTGGTTGCATACCCCACAACCTCGACAGAATCAATTCCTTCCAGCATCCGGGTTATGCTGCGGCGGCTGAATGCAGAATCATCGACAACAACAATCTTGATCTTTTTCATCGGACGCCTCCTGTTGAAAAAAGATCAGGTTTTTGGTAAATCATATCGTTTTTAAAGTGGCGGAGTGTAAACAACGTCGTGATATTCATGAGTGATTCAGAGTGCCCCAACAGAAGATACCCGCCATCAAACAATGCTGAGTGAAATGATTCAATGACACGTTTTTTTGCTGCCTGGTCAAAGTAGATAATTACGTTACGACAAAAAACAAGGTCTACCTTGCCGAGCATTGTCAGACGGTGCGTGTCAAACAGATTGAGATGACTGATAGTAACCAACTCCCGAATAGAATCATTTACCTTATACCCATCATTTTGTTGATGGAAAAAACGGTGCAGGTCGCTTTCACTGGTCGCTCTAAAAGATGATTTGCCATATACGGCACGACGTGCATGCTGCAGAACTTTCTGGCTGATGTCGGTGCCGATAATTTCGATTCTCCACCCGCGCAGCTCGGGAATGGTACTCAGCAGCATTGCAATGGTGTACGGTTCTTCTCCGGTTGAGCATCCCGCACTCCATATCCGTAGCGAACGATTCCCACGGGCAGTTTTACTTTTGATCAGTTCAGGAATTATTTCATCGGTAAACGCTTTGAGTTGGAACGACTCACGAAAAAAATAGGTTTCATTAGTCGTAAGAACATCCATGATGTCCATGAGTTCCTGATCTTTATTACGGTTATACTTTAAGTAATGATAGTAGTCGTAAAAAGAGGGGAGATTCAAATCTGTTAACCGGTGGGAAAGGCGCTTTTCAAGAATATACTTGGATTCCAGGTCAAAATATATTCCGCAATGCCCGTAGATGCAATCCCGTAACAGAATGAATTCATCATCAGACATAGTATGCTCTGGTGCAAAAGAGAACGTCATAGGTACCCTAGTTTGATCTGGCAAAGATAACGCGCTCTAACGATTTAGCAGCTTGTCGGGCAATATCCTGGTCACTGCTTTGAAGAGCATACCGGATAATGTTTTCCGACTCTGAACCCCCGATTTCCTCAAGAATCTTCAAACTGGTAATCATCAACAAACCTTCGGCTTTGGCATACAGATCCGTAATAATTAACAATGCCCTGGGAGGGTCAATCCTGGCGATGGCCTTCAAAGCGGCTGACTGAACCCAAATATCCTGATCATTCAGCACCTGTATGAGGGCATCAAGCGCTGACGTGTCATGCAAATCCCCCAGAGCTTCGGCAACGGCAATCCTGACGTCAGGATCCTCGTCAGCAAGCGCGAGCACAAGCACCGAACCGGAAAATTCGATGCGGTTATCACCGATTGCCGAGGCAGCAGTTTTACGAACGTGCGGGTCTTCATCTTTTATCAGCAGCAACAAACGCTCCCGTTCACCCAGCGATGCCAGCAAACTGGCCGCAGCTTTCCGATGGTGAGGAACTTTTGACGAGCAGAACAGCCTGACTTGATCAAGAATCAAAGAGCGGCTGATCAAAACAAGTGACTGTAATCCGGCGACAGCCGCCGCATATACCTGAACGTCACTATCATCAATCAAAGCAATCAGCTCAGGAATCAGTGTGATCAGACCAAGTTTTCCAACCGCCAGTGCAGCAGCGTTACGAACCTGCGCAGACGGGTCGTGCAACGCTTCTTGAATAACATCATTGAAACCGGCATAGCCACACTCGGCAATCAGGATGCAGAGACCTCTCCGGCCACTCTCATCAAGGCTCGAATAACGTGAAATAAACTCATGTAATGCTTCATGGCCAAAGCTTTTCAAGGCCGAAAGAGCACAATTTGCCGTACGCTCATCGGCATACGCCTCAATAAGCAGTGGAATGAAACGAGCATCTCTGGTCATGGTACTGGTCCAGAGCAAGGCTTCAGTCAATATCACATCCCGACGGTCATACAATTCCAGCAAACCGGTAATAATATCATTTTCTTTAAGCAGTTGGAGGGATTCTCGGATCTTTGTCTGCGCTGCACCTGAAGATCGCCAGTATATTTTATACAGGGCTTTGACAGCAGCGGCGCGACAATGCTTCTGAGGGCACGAATAACCATTCAGCAAAAGTTTGAATGAATGTGCATCGGAAATAGTTCCTAAACAGTCAAAAACGGCCTTTCTGAATATATCCTGTTCCGCCAGCTTAAACAGTGCTTCCGGGACCGGAACCGGTTTTGCCAAAACACCTAATGCTCCGAGCGCACTGAAGCGAAATAGTACCTCGTTTCTTGTCAAAATAGCCTGCATAAGATGCTCTGCGGCATCCGTATCACCCAACGCACCCAGTTGTTCTGCAGCAGCTGAAGCAACATTTACTTCGGGATCAGTGAGCGCCTGTAATAACGATGAAGCAAAGACCGGATCACCAATAGCGCCCATGACATCAATCACAAACTTGCGTACATCTGCATCCTGATCCTGTACCATTTTAATCAACAACGAGGCAGCAGTAGACCCGAGCCGGATAACAGCTTCTGCCGCTGAATTTCTCAAACCGGCATTCTCTTCATTGCGGAGAAGATTCAATAACTGTTCAACGGAACCAAGATCAGGTTGAGAGTAGAGATAGCACTCCACCGCCTCTTTTCGTACTCGCCAACTTTCATCGCCCATTGCGGTAAATATAATAGCCCGCGTATCAGAACCCGGAATATCCCGAAGCGAATGCAGGGCAGATCTACGGATTTCATCGTCATCTGATTGAAGTGCGCTGCATATATCTTGAAGATCCATCACCTGACAACTCCTGAACCTGAAAAAACAGGATACGTGCATTTTCGCAGCTATTTCCGGAAAAGACGTCGAATTTACTTTTTTACTTCGGCTTTTGAGGCGACTGAGGAATAACGTTATACAGATACAGGAGCATGGTCAATACTGTTGGTACAAAGGAGTGAATCAATATCCAGAATCATAAAGATGCGATTATTTACCAGACACACACCCAAAAGAAATTCCATTCTCACACCGGTCTCAAACTGTATTGGTGGCTTGATGTCGGCAACGGGGACAGAAATAACTTCCATGACATCATCTACCACCAGAGCCAGCAACTGGTTTTCAAGTGACACAATCAAAAGCTTGCCGGCTGGCGCATCAGCCACAACAGACATTCCGAAACGCTTGCGCATATTCATGACCGGGACAATTAATCCGCGTAGATTAATAACGCCATCCAGAAGGTCCGAATCGCAGGGTAGCGGCGAGAGTTTCTGGGGAACAAGAATCTCTCGTATTCTCATGATATCAACAGCAAACAGCATGTCTTCAAGACTGAAACAGGCCAGCTGAATATGAGTCATCGCACCTTCCATGCTACTCACCAATTCCCTTTAGTACAAATTGATATCAGCAATATTTTCGAGATTCAGAATAATTATCAGTTGCCCGTCAGAACGCCCAAGTCCGCTGACAAAATCACGGTCAATCCCATCCAGCACTGCAGGCGCTGCTTCTACAGTATCCGGCCGTACTTGAACAACCTGGGTCACTTCATCAACAAGCAGACCGCTGAATGAAGTATTGTTTTTGATAACAATAATCCGCTCTTTGCCGGTTGTTACTTCATGGGCCAAACCCAGCCGAACACGTATATCGATTATTGGTATAATGACACCGCGTAACGAAAGAACTCCCGAAACAAAGGAAGGGGCATGAGGAACCTCGGTCACCTCTCTTGGCTTGATAATTTCTTTTATATCCATGATATTAATACCATAGATCTCATCAGAAACTCGAAAGCAAAGAAATTCCAGAGAGGATTCGTCAGCAGCCAGACTGGTTGCTTCATCGGTACGTACCGAATCCTGGTCGCATCCTGCGGCAGTTCTTCCGGCGAGGATTGCTTCCAGTGGTGAAAATGCCACGGGAATGCGCTCCGGAGGTATGGCGGTTATGGATGACGTTACAGCAGATGGTGGGGCTGCAACGAAGCTGGAAGGCAAATCTTCTTGAAAAAGATCCACCTTCGCAGAATCAGGAACAAGAGGGATATCTCCAGGTATGTTCTTCATCAGCTCAGGCGCAGGTGAAGTAACAGGCGAACGGAGGCCGTCAGAATCTTTGGCAGGCTGTAAAAATTTTTTCCTGATTTTTGCGAGATCCATTTTTGTACCGCCTACAACATCATTTCATCTTTAATTTCGTTGATTATGCCGGAATCAATCAAGGCGGCGTCACATCCATATGCAACCAGAAGAGCGTTGGTTGCCATGGAATTAATTTTACGAGGAACACCACCGCTCAGTTCATGAATGCGTTGCACGGCATCCGGTGTAAATAAACCAGGTGTTCCCCCTGCAGCCTCAAGGCGAAAATCGAGGTATTCCATTATTTCATCCAGCGACAATGGTTTCAGGTGATAATGAAGCGAAATCCGTTGCCGCAGAGGTTCGAAACGGTTGGAAGCAATCATCTGGCGCAATTCCGGCTGTCCCATAATAACAACACCAAGCAGATTACGGTCATCCAGCTGAAAGTTGGTGAGAAGCCTGATTTCATCAAACACTTCAGCATCAGTAATCATCTGGGCTTCATCAATTATCAGAACCGGGCATATATCACGTTGGTTCATGGTATATATGGCGGTATGTATCTGATTAATAAGAGTATCTTTAGCATCTGCCGGCTGTTCAATTTCCAGAATCCGGGCGATCGTTCTCAGGAACTCTATCGCATTCAAGCGCGGATTGATAATATAGCAAAAACGGTAGCGGGAACCAAGACGATCCATTAAAGCCCGCGAAAGCGTGGTTTTACCGCAACCAATTTCTCCAGTCAGAACGGCAAGCTCGCGCTCCTCCACAGCAAACTCAAGACGGGCAAGCGCCTCCTCATGGCCGCGGCTCAAAAATAAAAACCGGGGATCGGGAGTTTTACTGAACGGTTTTTCTTTAAAGCCGAAATAGCTTTTATACATGCAGTTCAGCTCCCGGAACGCATCGTTTCATTAATAATTCCGCCAATGTCCATAACAAGGATTGTGCGCTGGTCGCCAAGGTCCGCCGCGCCGGAAATTCCACGGAACTGTTTGAATGAATCGCCCAGCGATTTTATTACGATATCTTGCTGGGAAAGCAGATCGTCAACAACAATTCCAAGGCGTTTTTCCGCAACGCCAACAACGACAACATAAAATTCTTTCGGCGGTTCGCCGTTCCGCCGGATGTTGAAATACTGATTAAGTCGCAATAGCGGTAACGTTGATTCACGAAGCTGCACGATTTCTTTACGCTCAACCGTCATGATATCCTTGTCGGTCATTAACAGTGACTCAAGAACTGATGTAATCGGCAGAGCATAGGTTTTACCGCTGCAGCTTATTATCAAAGCTTTGATAATAGCCAGTGTAATTGGCAGTGTAATTGTGAAACGGCTCCCCTTCCCTTTCTCTGTTTCAATATCCACCATCCCAAAAATTGCCGAGATGTTGTTTTTGACAACATCCATGCCGACCCCTCGTCCGGAAACTTCACTGACAGTGTCGTTTGTCGAAAAACCGGGGAGAAAAATATACTCCAAGGCCTCACGGTCACTGACAGTACTTATGTCGCTGACCAGCCCTTTCTGCACCGCTTTGCTTTTTATCTTCGCAATGTCAATCCCGCCGCCATCATCTTCAATTTCGATAACAACATGATTTCCTTTTTGAAACGAGGAAATCCGGATGGTCCCCTTTTCCTTCTTACCCTGCGAGATGCGCACTTCCGGGGACTCGATACCGTGATCGATAGCATTGCGAATAATATGCATCATGGGATCCGAGATGTCTTCCACGATCAATTTATCCAGCTCGGTATCTGCTCCAAAAAACTTGAGTTCAACCAGCTTTCCCTGTTCACGGGATATTTTACGCACGATCCGGGACATTTTTTCGTACAGCTGCCCGATCGGGATCATGCGTATCTCCATGACGCCCTTCTGGAGATCAGAAAGTTTGCGCTCAAGCCCTTTTGCCGCCTTGCCCAATTCAACAGCAAGGCGTGAAAAGCCTTCATTGCGCATCCGTGCACTCACACCGGCAATGGTAGAGTTAGCAAGAACAAGTTCACCAACAATATTCATCAGTTCATCAAGTTTACCGATATCAACCCGGACAGTCCGGCTCATGCTTTTTGCACTGAGAGCTGCGTCGTCCGGCGGCGATGGAGACTGCGGAGAGTCGACCGGCGCTTTCAGCTTACCATCAGCTGCGCCGTGTGCATCCCCATCGGTTTTGACCACATCATGAACAACGTGCTCTGCAGGAATAGCGGGCACTTCAGGTGCTGTGTTTGAACCAAGCTGTGAGACAGTAACATTATCGCGCTCAACTACAGTTTTCAGATCTTCGAGAGAACGACCGGAGCCGAAAAGAATTTCAAAATCTATACTTGATTCAAGGCTTACACCGGCACTTGGCAGGGTACTTATGACTTCTCCGCACCCCTTCAATATCTCAGTGACTGCCGACAATTCCGTATCAAATATGGCCAGATCAAAGGAAGTGTGGATATTGAAGATTGTTTTCCCTTTAGCCAGATTGTCTTTCAGACGATGTTCTTCATATTCAGTCAGAGCGCCGCGTACATGGGCAGGTAGGCCAAGGGATTCCAGAGGCGACACGCCAGCCTGTTCTTTGGGTGGCGCAAGGCAGGCATTAATTTTAGTAACACACGCTGCAATTTCTTGTGCCATTCCTGAATCTTCACCTGAGACAAGGGCTCGAATGAGAGTACCCAACAGTTCATGAGCATTAAAGAGAACTGACATAAGGTGCTGTGAAAGGTTCAACTTGCCGAGCCTCAACCAATCAAGCAAATTTTCCATATTATGAGCAAGCTCAGCAATTCCACTAAAACTGAACATCCCGGCCAATCCCTTCAGGGAGTGGGCTCCACGAAAAATGGAGTTCAGAACCTCAGGATTTAATTCACCCGACTCCGCCATATCGGAGAGGTCAGCCAGTTCTGATCCGAGCTGTTCAACAATTTCCTCCGCTTCGGCAAGGAAATCCTGAACGGCTTTCGTATGTGTGGCGTTCTGTTCACTCATTACAAATTCACCTCAAACATCTATCAGGGTGTTTTGATTAAATACTTGTTTATCAATTGCTGAAGAGCCGCGGGTGAAAAGGGTTTAACCACATATTCGTCAGCACCAAGTTGTTTTCCTTTTTCAATATCTTTTGCGCTGCCTTCTGTCGAAATAATAAAAACGGGTATATTTTTGTAATTCGGATTGGTACGAAGATAACTGATCAACTCAAGTCCATTGATATCAGGCATGTTTATATCGGTCAAAATCAGGTCAACATGATCTCGCGGTAAAAGTCGCAACGCCTCAAAACCGCTCGATGCCTCAATTACCTGATAGTCACCGAGCACTTCAACGATTGCAACCAACATAGCACGCATTGTCGCCGAATCATCGGCAATCAAAATGGTCTTGGAACTCACAGGGCAACCCTCTCATTTAACTGACGTTCTAACAAAGATTTTTCCATTGAAATTCCCGCCTGCGCCAAGAAAATAGCCAACGGCTCAACATCACCAATCGGCTTCTTGTCGGGGAGGTTGTCACCATAAAGAAAACCGATGACTCTGGACTGGCTGATCAGCGGACTGATAAAAACCTCGGCAGGTGTGCCACCACTCAATTGCTCGAAAAACCGGGAATCCGCAGGCGTAGGGTTTGGTAAAAACGTACTCGGCTGACCGCTACGAAGTGATTCATCGAACAGTGAGCCGGCCCCCTGAGTAAATTGAATTGCCCGCACCCGCTCGTCTCCGCTGATAGTACCACCACTGATACCAAATTGGCCAAAACCGGAAACAACCTGATTAGTGACAGTAAATATAATCGCCCGGTTCATAAATTCGGAAGCGAAACGAAGTATCAGCAACAGCACGCCACCTTGTAGGTCCGGATTATTCAGCTCTTCGAGCATGCCGCGCAACAAAGAAAATCCGCCACTCTGCGGTGAGGATTCAACGGCATGCGGCATGTCATCATCCTCTCCCATTTCAATTCGCAGTTCGTCGCCCAGATTGAATCGATCCTGCCACATTTCAGACGATGAGCTATCAGAGGAATTTTGAACTACGTGTACAATTTGAGTAAGAAAGCTGTCCATGATGGCAGGAGTGTTGATTTCAACCCGGCGGGGCTTCATGATAAAAGGATACCCCAGTTCACGAATCTTGCACTCTGCCTCTGCATGGTGGTAGTCAGTCATGATAATCAACTGGAGATTTTTAAAGTTGTTATGCAGAAGTTCCAGAAGTTCGATCCCCCCCAGTACTCCTGATCCGTCCATTTTTGGCATAATCAGGTCAATGAGAACTGCAGGATGATCTCCACTTCTATGCAGGGAATCCACCTTGATAAGGGTATCTTCGCTGCGTGTCATGGCATGAACAACAAGGCCATTATCTGTCAATCCATCAGCAATGGTCCGCAGTGTCGGGCCGTCATCGTCAACAATTACAATCTGCTGCAGGACCGGATGGGTGGATGCTGCAGAGACATGCGGATCTTCGGTCAGATTGAAGACTAAATCCGGTTGATTTTCTGACGGGTCATCTCCGGAAAAACCCATTTCAATCGCTTGACGCTTTTCATCGAGGATCCTGGTGCCTTCAATAGCCAGAAATTGCGGGTTTAATCCCTGGTCCAGCATGAACTGCAGCGGATCCATCTTTGTGTCGTCAACTGCCTCAATTGAATTTTGAACATCAAATTTGAATGTGCCCTCTGCCCAGGAAAACAGAGAAAATACTACATTTTCAATTTGTTCCCGTACCACTTCTTCAATTATTTCCTGGGCAATACCAAAGTTTTTTACAAGAATTGCTCCCAAACGCTCACAAAACCCGTGCTCATGTTGCAAAGCAAGGCTCTTGCGCAATACGGCCAGATCAATAACCCCTTTTTGAATCAGCACCTCTCCCAAACTCTGCTGATAGACGCTTGAGGTGGCTCTTACAACCTGACCTTGACGAAAAAAAACCGAGCCATCCCTGCCACTACTGCACAGGGAAAGGACACCGGTTTTTCTACTGAGACTGACAATTTGTAATATCTCGCCAAGTCCAAGCTCTTCGAGGTTACCTACCAGGCTCATTCGTCACAATCCATCTGCATAGATATCCATTCTGAAACTTCGGATGGCACACCAGCAGTTTTTATTCCATAAGGTGGGTAAAATCCGGCAAAATATATCGCAACAGTGAGCTCAAGTAAAGCCTTTATAGGGTTTGTTTACTATGTATGACGCTCCGTTCCACCTTTACTGCGGGAAGTGTCGGTTTTATCCCGGCCCCGGAACATCAGCCGCAGTGGAACACCGTCGAAACCGAACGCGTCGCGGAATTTATTAATAAGATAGCGTTCGTATGAATAATGGATATTTTCAGGTTGATTGGTAAAAATAACAAAAGATGGCGGCCTGGTTGCAACCTGCGTGGCAAAGTAGAATTTCACCCTGCGGCCGTGAGACAGGGGGGCATGGTGGGAATCAATGGCATCGGTAAACACGTGTACCAATTCTGATGTTGTGACACGACGACAGTACTGTTCCATAACTTCATCAACAGTCTCAATGATCTTGCCGGTACGCTGTCCGGTTTTAGCGGAGACAAAGACTATCGGGGCGTACGCCAGATATCTGAATCCATCCCTGATTTTTTCTGTATAGGTTTTGAACGTGGCATTGTCCTTGTCGAGAAGATCCCACTTGTTTACGACAAAGACGCATCCCTTGCCGGCTTCATGTATATACCCGGAAATACGCTCATCCTGTTCAGTCACCCCTTCATCGGCATCGATCACCATCAGCACCACGTCGGCACGTTCGATACTGCGCAGAGCGTCACAGACGCTGTATTTTTCAAGCTTTTCGGTAGTTTTACCCTTACGGCGAATACCGGCTGTATCGATCAGAACATACGGTTTTTTGTTGCAGGTAAAAGGGGTGTCAACCGAATCGCGTGTCGTACCGGCGGTCGGATTTGCGACAACCCTCTCAAAGCCAAGCAGACGGTTAACCAGCGAGGACTTGCCGACATTAGGCCGCCCCACTACAGCGATACGGGTGATATTCTCTTCCGGATCGGCAACATCCGCCGGTGGAAAAACATCCATAATATTTTCAACAAGGTCGATAACCCCCCGATTATGTTCAGCTGAAATGGTGTATAGCTCGCCAATTCCGAGAGAATAGAATTCTGCCGAGTCATTTTCCAGCTTTTCGCCATCAACCTTATTGACGACATAAAATACCGGTTTTTTCACGCGACGCAACATTTCAGCAACTTCAGTGTCCGCAGGAGTCAGGCCGCTTCTGGCATCCATCATAAAAATGATGACATCAGCTTCTTCGATTGCCAGCTTCGATTGTTCGCGCATCTGCTGCAATAAACGGTTTTCGGTTACCGGCTCAAAGCCACCGGTATCGACGAGTATAAACGGCTTTTCAAAGCGGGTAATGTTGGCGTAGTTACGGTCACGCGTAACCCCTGGGGTGTCGTCAACAATAGCGCGACGATGGCCCAGAAGGCGGTTAAAGAGGGTTGATTTGCCCACATTGGGACGTCCGACGATGGCTACTAAAGGTTTCATTCGTATCCCAGTTCTCTCAATTTAGACGGTCGTTCGCTCCAGTTTTCAACTACCTTGACGAACAGTTCCAGATATACCTTGGTGTCAAGCAGGCGTTCGATATCCTGACGTGCCTGAGTTCCTATTTTTTTCAGCATCTCACCCTTGGAGCCGATTATGATCCCCTTCTGGGTGGCCCGCTCGATCATGATGGCCGCCGAGATGGCGATGACGCCGTTCTCACGCTCGATAAAGGTTTCCACGACAACTGCAGTTGAATACGGCACCTCGTCACGGGTCAACCGGAAAACTTTCTCACGGATCATCTCGGCCACGATAAACTTTTCCGGCATATCGGTCAGGATGTCATCCGGGAACATCGCCGGCCCCTCAGGAAGGTAACTGCTGACTACCGCTACCAGGTGATCAACCCCGTCATTGCGACCGGCTGAAACTGGAATAATTTCTCTGAACGGAAATAACGCTGCCCAATCGGCGATTTTTTTCAACACCTGATTCTTGTCAGAGAGCAGGTCGATCTTGTTGATAACCAGCACGACCGGAATCTTCACCTTGCTCAGGATATCCTGAATAAAGGCGGGATCGGCAGCAGTGGTGGCTTCAACAACAAGCATCAGGAGATCGACCCCGCTGATTGCCGAACGTGCCACATCCACCATACTTTTGTTCAGCCGGGAGCGGCCGGTGTGGATGCCGGGGGTGTCGATGAACACGATCTGACCGCCAGGGATGTTGTGGATCCCCTGAATCCGGTTGCGGGTAGTCTGGGGTTTGTCCGAGGTAATGACAATCTTCTCGCCGATAATGCAGTTCAGAAGTGTTGACTTGCCAACATTCGGGCGACCGACAATCGAGACGAAACCTGATGTAAACTTTTCTTTATTCATATAGTTATATACCACTCTTTCATGTTTTACTTCTTTGTAGTCCATACATCACGCAATGTCACTATCCGATTGAACACAAGCTTGTCGGGGAGTGAATCTTTCGGATCCTGGCGGAAATAGCCCATACGTTCAAATTGATAGCGGGTTTCACTATTCGATCGTGAGAGATCCGCTTCAAGCATGCAGTCGGACAGCGTTTCAACTGAACCGGGATTCAGAAACTGCTTGTAATCGGCCGCACCCCGGTCAGGATTGGGGTCGCTGAAGAGCCGGTCGAACAGTCGCACCTCAGCGGACACGGCGTGAGCTGCGGAAACCCAGTGAATGACCCCTTTAACCTTGCGGCCGTCGGCAGTGTGGATCCCCTCACGCGACGCCGGGTCGTACTCGCCGTGAAGTTCAACTATTTTTCCCTGTTCGTCTTTGACTGTTTCCGTACATTTGACAATATAGCCGTTGCGCAGCTTAACTTCACCGCCAACAGTCAGGCGATGGAAGCCTTTACTCGGTACCTCCATGAAATCATCGGCATCAATCCAGATCTCACGGGTGAAATAAATGGTACGGGTTCCCATCTCCGGTTTTTGAGGATGATTGGCAGCCGGTAACTCTTCGGTCAAATCAGCTGGATAATTGTCTATTATCAGCTTGATGGGACGCAGTACCGCCATGGCTCGCGGTGCCGATTCATTCAGGTCGGTGCGAACACACTCTTCCAGAATGGAGGCATCGATCCACGAATCGCTGCGGCCAACGCCGATCTGTTCGCAAAAGGCCCGCACCGATGCCGGAGTGTAGCCGCGTCTCTTGATTCCGGCCAGGGTCGGCATACGCGGGTCATCCCAGCCACTGACAATACCAAGCTGCACCAACTCCTGCAGTTTACGCTTGCTCATCACCGTATAGGTCAGATTCAGCCGGGCAAATTCATACTGACGTGGCCGCGCCGGCACCGAAAGATTATCCAGAAACCATTCGTACAGCGGCTTGTGGGATTCGAACTCAAGCGTGCAAATAGAGTGCGTAATCCCCTCGATGGCATCGGTCTGCCCATGGGCAAAGTCATACATCGGATAGATTTTCCAAGCATCCCCAACATGCGGATGTGGAGCATGGATAATCCGGTACAGGACAGGATCACGCAGACTGATATTCGGCGAGGCCATATCAATCTTGGCACGCAGAACACGTGTTCCGTCCGGGAACTCTCCGGCACGCATACGATTGAACAGATCCAGATTTTCCTCAACGGTGCGGGTGCGATACGGGCTATCCTTGCCCGGTTCGGTCAACGTGCCACGATGTGCACGGATTTCATCGGCATTCAGGTCTTCGACGTATGCTTTTCCCTCCTCAATCAGAACGGTCGCCCACTGATACAACTGTTCAAAATTATCCGAAGCGTAATAGAGATGCTCCCCCCAATCAAAACCGAGCCAGCGCACACTCTCCTTGATGGAATCGATGTACTCCAGCTCTTCCTTGGCCGGGTTAGTATCATCAAAACGCAGATGACAGCGGCCACCAAAATCACGCGCCAGGCCGAAGTTGATGCAGATCGCCTTGGCGTGACCGATATGAAGATAGCCGTTCGGTTCAGGTGGAAAACGGGTCACAACACCGCTATGTTTGCCGCTTTTGAGGTCTTCATCAATAATGGTGCGCAGAAAATTATTGGCTGTGGGTGCAGCTTGTTCAATATTCGTCATAATACCCTCGTAACTACTTGTTTCATAGCTCCCCCAGAAACGAATTCGGGTAGGCTTTGATGATTCTGACATCGACAATACTGCCGATCAGGGAGCTGTCACCGGGGAAATTTACGATGCGGCCAATCTCCCCCTTGCCGGAAACCTGCCCGGGGAACTTACCCTCCCCTTCGACCAGGACGGACATCACGCTACCGGTATAGGTCTGGCTGATTTCACCTGTATGGCGGCGCTGAAGTTCCATCAAGCGATCCAGCCGCGCCATCTTTACCGCACGCGGCAGATCGTCACTGAGCTCTGCCGCTTTGGTGCCGGGGCGCGGTGAGTAGACAAATGAAAACAGGTCGATGTAACGCACCTGCTCCATCAACGAGAGAGTCTCTTCGAAATCCGCATCAGTTTCGCCCGGAAAACCGACAATAATATCGCCGGTAACAACGATGTCGGGACGGAGGGTCTTAATTTTATGTACCTTAGCCAGATAGGAGTCACGGGTATAGCCGCGCCCCATCAGCTTCAGGACGGCGTCGCTGCCGGATTGCGCCGGCAGGTGGATCTGACCGCTCAATTTGGCAACATCGCCAAAGCAGGCGATCAATTCATCCGACATATCCTTGGGGTGCGAGGTGGTAAAGCGGATACGATCAATGCCATCAATTTCGGCAACCTGTCGAATCAGTTCAGCAAACGTCGGTTCACTCTCGGTTTTAAGTCCATAGGAGTTGACATTCTGGCCAAGCAGAATAACCTCCCTGACCCCATCATCAGCAAGCTGCCTGACTTCCGTGAGAATATCCGCCGAGCGACGGCTGATCTCACGACCACGTACAAAGGGGACGATACAGTACGAGCAGAAGTTGTCACACCCCTGCATAACCGTTACAAAGCGTGAAAGGCGTGATTCCCCTTTGATCGAGGGGAAAAGGTCCAGCCGCTGATCGTTATCGATAAAGGTCGTCTCGGAACGGCGCTCGCCACGTTCAGCGCCCCGCACCATCTCCGGCAGCAGATGCAGGTTGTGGGTGCCAATCACCAGATCCAGATACGGAAGCTTGCGAAGAAGTTCCTCCCCCTCCTGCTGGGCCACACAACCGCCAACAGCAATAATCTGTTTTTTGCCGTCCCGCTTGTAGATACGCAAATTAGCGAGCCGCCGGTACACCTTTTCCTCTGCTCCGCCCCGCACACTGCAGGTATTGAGCAGAATCATATCCGAGGCGGCCGGATCGTTCGTCGGCGCATAGCCAAGGTCTGCCAGCATCGTGACGATTCGCTCGGAGTCGTTCACATTCATCTGGCACCCGAAGGTTTCCATGTAGAGGAGTTTATTGAGCATAGTGGATCTAACTTTATACGCGACAAGTATCATTAAAGTCAAACGAATTGGATTATTAAAGCAGAGTTTCGGTTATTACGGTAACTTGACAAATTACTCGTCAAAAACGTATTGTCTGGACGAAATAGAATTCTGATACGGGACGAGAACTGCAGATGATTATGGACTGGAACGACATAGACACCGTACTTCTGGATATGGATGGAACGATCCTTGATCGCCATTTTGACGACCATTTCTGGCTGGAGCATGTGCCGAAACGCTGGGCCGAGCACAATCACACAACGCTTGAGTACGCCAAGGAACACCTGTACAGTCTGTTCCGCAGCCAGGAAAACACCCTCAACTGGACGGATCTTGATTACTGGTCGGATCGCCTCAGACTCGACATTCCTGTTCTCAAACAGGAAATTGAACATTTGATCGCCGTCCATCCCTTTGTGATCGAATTTCTGCTGTTCCTGAAGCATGCCGGCAAAATGGTGTGGCTGGTGACCAATGCGCATTCCAAAACGCTCGATCTGAAGATGAAGCGCACCCGCATCGGTCCCTATTTTGACGGTATTATTTCCGCCCATCAGGTGGGACTGCCAAAGGAAGATGAGCTTTTCTGGGGGGAATTGCAGGATTTTATTAGCTATGATCCGGAACGGACCATGCTTGGTGAAGACAGTGAGACCAATCTGGCTACTGCTGAAAGTTTTTCGATTCGGTATCTTGTCTATATAAGCCGCTACAGTTCAAAGATAGAGCCACGGCAGTCGGAACGATTCCCGACGATAGACTACTTCAACTGGCTTATCCCGGAAACAGGCAGCAGCATCGTGACAATTCCTTAAAACAACAGCTGACTTAAAACCGGCAACAAGTGTTCTTCTGCACACCAGTTACCGGTTTTTTATCAGCACGAGAACGACTCTCTACATTCTTCTCAGTAGTGTCCTCAGTTTCTCAAGTTTCGATGCACCCTCTTCAATCAGATGGATCAGGTCTTTACGGGTATTACCTGCCACATCCCTCCCCTTTTCCAAGAGATCATCAGTCTTTTCACCAATCGCTTCAACCAGGTTCGACACATTAGCAGCAAGATCATCGACCACCTCATCGGCCCGGTTGCCGGCTTTTTTTGAATAGCGGCGAATATCTTTCCGTGTTCTGCTTCCCGATTGAGGGGCAAACAGCAGTGCCAGCCCCGCCCCGATTACTCCGCCTGCAACTACCAGCAATGCCGCCGCAGTGAATTTTTGATCCCTGTCTTCCATGGATGGCCTCCTTTACGAATGTAATAATTTATATACTATCGCATCTTGAAAGAATGACAAGCTCCCTTGCCACTTTATAAGGTGGATCTTTGATTTTAATTCTGGTTGCCTTGATTTTAGTGTATCATGCCATTATATTTTTTCAGTCTATGTAGTTCTCACAGGTAATCTTGATTCACAAGGAGTTGCAAAAAATGAAACAAAATGCTTTTAAAGCTTTCACACTGCTGGCTATGGTCATGTTTCTTTCTGTCACCGTTATGGAATTCAACGCTCACGCCAGGGCAGGAGGAAGCCGTTCATCAGGCAGTTTCGGGTCACGAAGCTACTCACGCCCTTACACCCCTTCATCACCGTACCGGTCACAGCAGGCAGCACCCTCGCCGGGGTACCAACCTCCGGCATCCGGAGGGTTCATGAGAAGTATGGCCGGCGGCATGGCTGGCGGCTTGCTTGGCGGCATGCTGTTCAGGGGTCTTGGCTTTGGTGGTGCGGGTGGCGGTATGGGTGGCGGCGGTATCGGTCTCTTTGAAATTTTGTTACTCGCCGGCATCGGTTACCTCATCTATCGCTTCATCAAAAAAAAAAGAGATGACAGTTCAACAAACTCTTTTGAGGCTGGATCATACCAGGGAGGAAATGTAACTCCGATTTCCCAAGGCTATCAGAATAGCTCATCGGGAGCAGAGGACGTTGAAACCGGTCTGGCTCATATCCGTCAGTTTGAACCTTCCTTTGACGAAAACCGTTATAACGATCTGGTTATGGATAACTTCTTCAAAATTCAGGGCGCATGGATGAATCGTGATTTGACTGCGGTGAATACCATCCTGACTGATGAGATGCGGCGCATTTTTCAGGCGGATATTGATACATTGGTCAGGGATAAACAGATCAACCGGCTCGAAAACATCGCCGTTCGGAACGTGGAGATTGTTGAAGCGTGGCAGGAATCGGGTCAGGATTACATTAATACCCTTATATACGCGAACCTGCTTGATTATACGACCGATGAAACCGGCTCCGTATTGTCCGGCAGCAAGAGTGACCCGGTCAAGTTTGAAGAATTCTGGACCTTTACCCGTCCGGTCGGCAATAATGCCTGGAAACTGACTGCAATTAATCAGAAATAGATGATGATCACTCTCCCCCCTTTCCTTGATCAATGAGAAAGGGGGAGAGTTCTCCTCCCCTTTGACCACGCCACTATGAAAACACCATGAAACCCCTCAACCTGGCATCAATCGACATCTCCGGTCTCAACCTGATCGAAGCAAGTGCCGGCACCGGCAAAACCTGGACAATAGCCGCACTCTATATCCTGTTGCTTCTTGAAAAGGAACTGCGACCCGAGCAGATCCTTGTGGTGACCTATACCAAGGCAGCCACAGCTGAATTGCGCGAAAGAATCAGGCGCCGGATTGCCACCACTCTTGATCTGTACTCCAGCGGACGCCCTCCGGCCGATGACGATCTTGAGCATCTCCTCATGACGTCCCGCCTCCAGAATAACGACCGTGCCAGATTGCTCCTGACGCGGGCACTTTATTCATTTGATGATGCCGCAATCTTCACCATCCACGGCTTCTGCCAGCGGGCGCTGCTGGAGAATACCTTTGAAAGTGGTTCTCTTTTCGGCTGTGAGATGATCAGCGACCAGAGTGCCATCGTCAAACAGGTCTGTGACGACTTCTGGCGGACACGGATACTGTCTCAGCCGGATGATTTCATTGCGTTCCTTGCCGCTGGTGGTTATACGCCTGAAAAACTTGTCAAACCGCTCAACGGCCATTTCCAAAATCCTGACCTGATCATCATTCCTCAGGTTGATGAGATACCGATTACGCCCCTGCTTGTTGAACGTAAGAACCTCTATATTCAGGCCTGTACCATCTGGAGCAGTGATCGCAGCGCCATTACCAGGCAGATAGAGCAGGCCCGTCTGAATCAGCAAAGTTATAAACCTTCACAGCTTGAGGCTGCTGCAACCTCCTTTGACAACTGGGTAGCAGGCGGAAATGCTGCTCTTCCGAACAGTAAACTTGATTTTTTTTCGTCACAAAAAATCTCTTCAAAAATGACCAAAACCTCACCATTCACTCCGGACCACTTTTTTTTCACCCTGTGCCAAAAACTGTCTGAGATACAAGATGCCATCGAGAACGCTTTCAAGAATAAGATTATTGCCTGTCAGCATGATTTTAAACGGTGGCTTGAAGTGGAATTAAGCAAGCGCAAGCAACAGTTAAATCAACGCGCATTCGATGACTTGTTGCTTGACCTTCATCTGGCGCTTGAAGCGGATTCGGGAGTTGCGTTAGCTGAAAAACTGCGGGGGCGCTACCAAGCCGCCATGATCGATGAATTTCAGGATACCGATCCTCTGCAGTGGAACATATTCAAACGAGTAAGTGCTCAACAGGATTATCCCCTGTTCCTCATTGGTGACCCGAAGCAGGCTATCTACAGCTTTCGCGGGGCCGATATCTTTGCCTATCTGAATGCCGGCACATGCATTCCCCCTGGAAACATGCATTCCCTCGGCACCAACTTCCGATCGGAAGCCACGTTGGTGAAAGCTGTAACGACACTGTTTGCTGCCAGTTCTGACCCATTTTTGTGCCGGGATATACCTTTCCATCCGGTCACCTCAGGCCGCTCTCCAGATGACCAGTTACTGCTTGACGGTGAACCGGACAAGGAACCGCTCAAGATCTGGATTTATCCCCGCACTGACGGGTCGAAGCCTGCGCTGAAACCGGTGGCTACCCACAGTATCGTCCAGGCGGTTGCAGGCGAAGTCGCACACCTGCTTGAACCGGGGCGGGTTATGATCTCTGCATCGGGACAGGAACACCCGCTGAGACCGGGCGATATTGCCGTGCTGGTAAAAACACACGAACAGGCCGAACGCGTGCAGGAAGCGCTTTTGCTTCATAATATACCGTCAGTGCAACAGGGAAGCGCCACTATTTTCGAGACATCTGAAGCTCTTGATCTTTTACGGATATTACGGGCAGCCGCAGAACCACATCGCGAAACACTGATTCGAGAAGCCCTGCTGACAGCCAGTATGGGAGTAAGCGCCAATCAGATTTCATCTTATATTGATAGTTCGGGAGAACATCCCGAATGGGAGTCCTGGCTGAACCGATTTCAAGCTCTGCATACAGCAGCCGGATCCGGCGGGATTGTCGTGTTTGCAGCACACCTGTTCGGGAGTTGTGGCGTGCTGAAGCAAGCGTTGGCACGTGTTGACGGTGAGCGGTGCCTGACAAACCTTCTCCATTGTTGCGAATTACTGCATCAGGTCGAACGGGAAATGGGGAAAAGCCTGACAGGCTTGATTGCCTGGCTTGAACGGAAAATAAGTGCTCCGAGCACGGATGATGCGGCATTGCTCCGCCTTGAAACAGACGAACACGCGGTAATTATTTCAACCATTCATGCGAGCAAGGGCCTGCAGTATCCGGTTGTCTTCATACCATTTGCATGGGATGCCCCTTCAGGAAAAGCGGACAGGGCACTTTTCCATGATGACGCCGGGGATCTGGTGCTTGATCTGGCGGGTGAGGAAGAAAATCTGCAGCGAGCAACGACAGAGCGGAACGCGGAGGCGGTACGACTGCTGTATGTAGCGCTGACCCGGGCAGAATTCCGCTGTTATGTCGCCTGGGGCGCTATCAATGGCGCAGACGCCTCACCGCTGTTTCAGTTATTCCCCACCAACCCCTCTGCACGTAGTGACAAAGGTTTTTCAGCGCTAAGCGACCAGGATATTCTTGACAATGTTCGACTGCTGTCAGACGGGAATAATGGTATTTTTGCCGAACTGATGCCTATGGCGACGCATAAACCCGAGTATCACAAAACAGCAAGCGGAGATTCTCCTTATCACTGTCGTACACTTGCCCGTCCTTTCCGGGATGATTGGCACGTCGCCAGCTTCAGCAGCATGACATCAGAAACCGGACATGTTTTTGAACCGCATGACCGTGATACGGTAGCGGTTGACCTGCCAGCCACCTTGACGGCACCGGAGCAACCATTGGGAGGCCTGACAGTTTTTGATTTTCCGCGTGGAGCAAAAGCCGGCACCTGTCTCCATGAAATTTTTGAGCGACTTGATTATCCGCAACTGAATAGTGATTCTATTACCGACACGGTTCGCTCTGCACTTTCAAATAACGGCTTTCACGAGCAGTGGCTGCCGGCAATCACCGACATGGTAACTGCTGTCACCTCTACCGGTATCCTCCCGGAACATCCGGATTTCTGTTTTTCCCGATTGAAAAGCGGTGACTGGCAGTCTGAAATGGAATTTTACCTGCCAATCAGGAAACTTGCACCAGAAATTGTACGGTCACTCTTTGAAGGAATGCTTGATGAAGAACATTTCGTAGATTATTATGAGGAATTGAACCGGCTTTCATTCCGGCAGAGTCACGGCATGCTGCAAGGTTTTATTGACATGGTTTTCGCACACCATGGCCGCTATTACATCATTGACTGGAAATCAAATCACCTTGGCATGAATACCTGCGACTACAATCAGGATGCGATGCACAAATCAATGTGTCACAGCGCCTATATTCTGCAATATCATCTTTATACGCTGGCGCTGGATAGACTTTTGAAGTCACGGCTACCTGACTACAGATATGAAAAACATTTTGGAGGGGCATTATACATTTATATGCGGGGGATTTCGGCTGGCTCAGCGATGAACGGCATCTACCGTGGCAGGCCACTGCCGGAATTTATTCGACGTGCCGACAAGCTCCTTTTGAATTGATTATTATTTCTTGTTCAGTTGCTCTTTATATTTATTGATACTATCTTCAAACGTGCGCTGAATCTCTCCCTTTGGATGCTCTTGTGCGTAATACCAGAAAAAGTAAACAAATAGTGCGAGTATAACCACTGCGAACAATCTCGGCAGTGCCCGCAAAGCAGTTTTTTTGATGCTGGGCTTATCGGATATATCGAGCAGTTCATCATTTTCCAGCATTCCCCGGAACAGATATCTTTCACGCAACTGCCGGATTCTTTTAAGCTGAATGGTAGAGATATAATTTACAATGGCATCCCTGTCTCGTTCATCTATGTACACGAACTGCACGCCGGTATTATAGTATTCACGATCGCTTCCTGCAGCATAATTACGATTAGCAAAAACAATCCGCCCGATAACATCTACGACTCGTTGCGATGAAGGGATCAGGATTTCAAGCAGTGTGTACTCTCCGCTCTCGAATCCCTGGTGCGTTATGATTCGCAGACCGCCGCCGCTAATATTGGCAGCCAGCGGAATCAAGGTATCCCAGGAGTCACGGACTTCCTCACTGGCCATGGTCCGATCAGGAACAATTTCATCTGCGGCTGTTTCAATTGAATCGTGAGGGGTGTCAGACAGTATCTTGGCATCAGCCGTTGGCATTTTGCCGATCCAGCGTTGATCATTCTGCTCGATTTCAAGCTGTTCGCGGCGGGCACGTCGTTCCACCCACTGTTTACGGAGCAGATCTATATTCTGTTCGGTGCTGACAAAATATTTAATTGGTAGAAAGGCATCTATCCGGTAAAATTCCCGCAGTTCATCGGATACGATCTCACCAATCAGCCGTAACAACAATTCCCTGGCATCACCTTCAGAGACGACAATTGCCCTGCAGCAGTAACCGTTTTCCTCACTACCGCCACGCAATTCGAGAATTTGTCCGTAACGCAGCGATACATCCACCGGCAGCACATCACGAGAGAGCTGCAGCGTGACAAGGTCTTCATCAATGTCATGAATTATTGCCCAGTCAGTAAAAACTTCAGCATTGGGCAGAGGAATACCGACACCAACCTTATTCCCGACCGGAAAATAGCGTGAATACTCATCCAGATCACTCATACAACTCCCGGTATCCCCGCGAGGCAGGTCATTTTTTCAGGACATTGTTCAGGGAAGTCAACAACTGGTCGATGGCAATTTTGTGTACGCCTGCACCATGCCCCAATGTTTCCAGGTCGGCAATCTGGCATTCATAACACTCAAGGTTATACTGTTTGAAGACAGGCAAAGTCTCGGGGTGCTGTGTGATAATATCGGCAATTATCATTTCCTGTGTAATCATGAGGCACCTCTCGTACTAAAAAATAGAGCACCGTGTGGCGCCCTGATATATTTCCGGCGATTACGACAACCCATATTTCTGCCGTAACGCTGATTTCACTTCCGCCGGCACAAATTTGTCAATAGAGCCATTGAGCGAACAGACCTCCTTGACAATTGACGAGGATAGATAGCCGTACTGCAGGGAGGTCATCATGAACAACGTTTCAATCTCCCGGCCGATACTGCTGTTCATCTGAGCAATCTGAAATTCATATTCAAAGTCAGATATTGCCCTGAGGCCACGGATGATGACATGGGCTCCGCGAGAAGACACATAATCAATCAAAAGTCCGCTGAAAGTGTCAACGGAGACCCGCCCTTCCCCTTTTACGACGTCCTGGATTAACGCAACCCGTTCATCAGTTGTAAACAGTGCATTCTTTTGCGAGTTATTGGCAACGGCAACTATTATCTCGTCAAAAATAGTCAAACCCCGCTTGATTATATCAAGGTGGCCATACGTAATTGGATCAAATGAACCTGGATAAACAGCAATTTTCTTCATTATTCCTCCAGTATAAACAATTCAAGAGCTGTTTCTCCATATGTACGCCGGTCAAAGCGCTTCAGCCGGCCGTACGCTGCCAATAACGGTTTTCGTACAGAACACTCGGCCACGAGAATGGCGCCTGGCAGTAACAGACCGGACGAGTCAAGCGCTTCAGGCACACACGTATATAATTCTGAATCATACGGTGGATCAAAAAAAACCAGATCATAGCGTTGACCACGTCCGGCAACAACATGCAACGCTTTCACTGCGTCCATAGCCAAAATCTCAGATCGGTCAAGACAGCTGACCCCGAAGAGGTTTTTTTCCAGTATTGCTTTAACTGATACATTATATTCAATAAAACAACATGACCCGGCCCCACGGCTGAGAGCTTCAATCCCAAGACTGCCGGTTCCTGCACAGATATCAAGAACACCAATATCAGCAAAATCAATTCGGCTGGACAGAATACTGAAAAGAGCTTCCTTAACGCGGTCAGCGGTCGGCCTGGTCGTTACTCCAGGTGGCACAGACAACTTTCTTCCCCGACAGGTTCCTGCGATGACCCGCATAGACAAAATTCCTCTTGCTCAGAAATCAGCGAAAACTAGCGCATATAGTATGATAGGTCAAGCGCGAAGAGTTTACACTAAACGGGAACAGATTCATAATATTACGCTTTGTAATGGTATAAGTTTTGATTTTTGTGGCCATATTATAATTTAATGTTAGTATATCGCACCGTGACCACTCAATCAAATGACATACAGATAAACAGAACCGATATCAGCTCGCTTGCGACCCTGGTCATCCAGCTTAATATTGCTCGCCGCAACTGTCGGGCCTATCCGAAAGGGCATCCGGTGATTGCGGCAACGTTATCCAAAGTGCTTTCCGTCTATGAAGAGTTGCTGGACAGGCATGAGCAAATTATTCTGGGCATCACTAATGATGCCCTGATGCTGGATGGTGTTGTTCTTGAAAAATCAAATGTAGTTTTTCGCGATTTTTCACGAGTCCTTTTTGAACTGGGAATTGGCGCGCTTATATTCCACCGTGGCCTGACTATCGAGGAATTGAACAACTTTACCATGATTTTAGGCCTCAAACGGGAACAGGTCCATCAACATGACGGTATTGAGTCTGTTTGGGACAGGACCGGCATTACAGCCATGTCAATCAGGCCGATTCGCTACGACCTTTTCCAGACAACCGATGAAGCTTCTGTCACGGCAACTCCCGGCACCACATCCGGCGAAGGGTTGTGGGAGCGCTTTACAAGAGAATTAATGCATGGCGATCCTTCCCAAGCGACCAGCGACGAATCCGGCCTCGACCCGGTAATTCTTGCCGAAATCCTTAATCAACAGGTTGCTGACGGCAGCATTTCTGAAGCGGCGATACATAGTGCCGTTGCAGCCTTACTAACTCCCGTCAACGGTGACGATGCTCCTGAATCTTCTTCGAGTACAGCGTACAATAAATTGTCTACACTCATCAGCAATCTTACCCCTGAACTACGGAGACAATTCATTGACAGTGCCTTCGGCGCCACGGGTCTTGATAATAAAACAGTTGCAAAACGCATTCTTGACGGCCTTTCTGAAAAGGCGATACTTGAAATCCTCGAAGACATCAACAACAACCGCCTCAGCATGTCTCCGGTTATGTTCGGACTTCTGCAACATCTCGGGCGTACCACCAGAGAGCCTCAGAGTACTTCAGTAACAGACTCCACAGATGATGATATTTCGCAAAAGATGAAAACAATTTTCCGGGAACATTCCTCAGAGGTGTTCGTACCTGATGACTATCAGAAAAATATTAACCGTATTATTGCTTCCGACCGGATTTCACCACTTACAATGGGAGGGACAGAGGATTTGCTGAAAACACTTGAATCCCGTTCCGTTGAAATCAGCATTGGACAAATACTGACGAACGTGATTCGGGACGGTGGAGGAACGCCCGAAGAGCGCGACTTGCTGCTGCAAAATCTTGGTGATATGTTCGGGTTTTATCTTCAAACAGGTGATTACGGCCAATTACATGCAATGATTGACCAGATGAATGACGGTACCTTTCCGGTACAAATTCAATACCGTCTGCGAGATGAATACGGTCGTCGTGAATTTCTGGAAGAGATTCTTGATGGTCTTGCCATTTGGGGTAAACCGCGCTACGGCGATATTCGTTCTCTGATCCTTAAAATTGGCAGCCTGTTTGTTGAGGTTATACTGGACCGCCTGTCGGAAGAGAAAAATATGTCACAGCGCCGATTTTACATGGATTGCCTGATTGAAATGGGTCTGGTGACCCAAGTGCCTATCGTCAACCGACTGTATGATAACCGGTGGTATTTTTTACGCAACCTGCTGATTATCCTTGCCGCTCAGAATGATGCAGCCGTCATTCCGGCGATCCGCCCACTGGTGCGTAGTGACAATCCCCGGTTACGTTCAGAGGCTTTAAAAACACTGGTGCATTTTGGCGATCCCCTGGCCGAAAGGCAGATTCTGGAGGATCTGGAGTCGCAAGGAACGGAACTGCAGGCGACAGCCATTCAGTTGGCTGAACGATGCACGTCACTGCCCATCGCAACAAAACTGAGCACAATGATTGCACAGGGTGGATATTCTCAGGCTGAATGTGAAAGAAAAAGCGCCATTGTGCGGTCACTTGGGGAAATCGGCCGGGCCGAAGTATTACCGGATCTGGCAAAAATACTCAGTTCCCGAAGTCTGCTTTATTCACGACACCTGACAAAATTGAAAACAGACATCATTCGTTCTCTTCCGAAATATTCACCAGAGGTCTCACGTCCCGTACTTGAGCGTATCGCGGAAAGTTCAGGTGACATAGCCCGTCTCGCGGCAGAAACATTGAAAATAATTCCAGGAAGGCACATATGAATAGTGCCAGTCGCACTATATACGATTTCATCCGTATCCTGTTATCGGCGGCTACCAACGCCGCCTTATACGGCATGGAACATCCTCAAGTAGTGCGGCTTTCAGAACAGGCATTCACCAGCATCAGCTTGATTCTTGAAACCAGACCAGGTATTACATTGCTGGTAATAGAAAATGAGCTGGTCATTGACGGCAAGCCACAGGAACTCAGCCTGTTCCTCAACCGTTTCACACAGATACTGAATTCTCGAGAAATCGGCTCCATCAGACTGCTGGCCGGTTTATCGAAACCGGAAATTATTGCACTGATAGGCGGGCTTTCAAGACAGTCAGAAGATGGCGCCCAGACAACGCCATCTTCTGACCATATACGTCTCGGTAAAGTAGAACTTCGGGTGCAAGACTCTCCTGAAAAAACAGGCGCCACCGGTTCAAACAAGCGGAAACTCACGCTGCCCGAGATGCCGCACGAAGAATCTGCCCGTTTCATGGAAATATACGAAACTGTCAAGAAGAAACATAAACTTCAGATTAACGGCGTATCTGACATTGTTTCAAGCTTCATTGATGTTTTCCGGCAGGAGGGAAAGCCGCTTCTCGCGATGGCTGCGTTGCGGGATAAGGACGAATACACCTTTACACACTCTACCAACGTATGTGTTCTTAATCTGGCACAGGCGATGGCTCTCGGTATTGAAGGACAGCTGTTAAATGATATCGGCATTGCGGCTATGGTGCATGATATCGGCAAACTGTTTATCCCGGAAGAAATTCTTATGAAACCTGATAAGCTTACTGCTGAAGAGTTCAATATCATGAGGCAACACCCGGTCAAGGGCGCTCGCCATCTGCTTGAAACATCAGGTGTCCCGAGGCTGGCGGTCATCGCAGCCTACGAACATCATCTTAAATACAATTTGAGTGGTTATCCGCATGTTTCATCCGATTGGCAACAAAATCTCTGCAGCCACATGACGACGATATCCGACTTTTTTGATGCGCTCAGAACCAAGCGTACCTATCGTGCCCCGGTACCACTGAAAGAAACAGCCGGAATGATGCTTGATATGATGGGAACCGATTTGCACCCTGCCCTGACACGAAATTTTTTACGGATTATTACGCGCTTGATTAAAAGTCCCGATTGAACAAAGCGGGTAACATCACCATACCGTTCGACACATGCCGGCAACAGATCTACTTTACCAGGGCTTCCTGTTCGCACTCCACAAGCAGTCGGGCGATTTCTTCGTCATCGATATCCGGCAGCACGAACGTACCCCTCGAATCCTTTTCAACACGGCTGATGCCGGGATAACGTTTCTCAAGAACCTTTATTTCCATGGCCTGATCTTTGACTGTCGCCAACAAACGCCGGTTTTCAGCCTCCAGATTATATTTTTCCACCGCCGACAGCAGGGCAAATCGGAGCTGCAGGTCATCCCACGGCTTGGTGAAAAAACGATAAATTTCTCCTTCATTAACAGCCGTAATTGCCGCTTCCAGAGTGGCATGGCCGGTCAGCAGTATACGGACCGTATGCGGTGAACGGCGCTTTACCTCCGCCAGCAGTTCCGACCCCTGCATTCCGACCATGCGCTCATCCGAAACAATCGCCTTTACAGTTCGACCTTCCATGATTTCAAGTGCCTGTAAACCACCTGACGCCGTCAATATCTCATACGGGTCATCAAGAAGAGCGCGGGTCAAAGCCGATAAAACATTGGCCTCATCATCAACAAGCAGGATTGCATCTTTCATAAAACACTCCCTTCATTTTTTGCCACTCCGCAAAACGGACAATGAAGCCAATCGGCATCCATCGGCATCTGGCAGTGATCGCAGCGATTTTCCCTGACCATACCGCAGTATGGACAAAACATGAATTTTGCCTCGATTGAACGTCCGCATTGCAAACAGGGCCTTTCAAGAGATACACTCGGACCGATCACCCGCAACACTTCCTCCAGCGTCGTCCAGCCGAGGCGCACCTTCTCAAGTGCATCTTCAAGCAGGGTGCGCATACCGCTGGCACGAGCCAGCTCCAGAACCCCGGACTCCTTGTAGTCATTACCGATGATCTGCCGGAAGTCTTCATTCATGATAAACACTTCATAGACACCGATTCTTCCCTGATAACCGCTTTTATTGCAGGCGTCACAGCCGCTGCCGACAGAGACATCACCGGTAAAGAATCCGGCTGGTACCCGCAGGATTTCAAGCAGATCCTTGTCGGGCGGGACCAGCGTTGCGCAATTCTTGCAGATCTTTCGCACTAGGCGCTGGGCAACGATTCCTTCCAGCGCCGAGGCGATGATATACGGTTTTATGCCCATGTCGATCAGGCGGGTTATGGAGCCAATAGCCGAGTTTGTGTGCAGTGTGGAGAGCACCATATGCCCGGTGAGTGACGCTTTAAAGGCAACATCGGCGGTATCATGGTCACGTATTTCACCCACCAGAATAACATCCGGATCCTGGCGCAATGTCGATCGGAGAACCTGAGCGAATGTCAGGCCGATTTTCTCATGGATCGAGACCTGATTTGCCTCTTCGAGAAAATACTCGACCGGTTCTTCAATGGTCTCGAAATTCCGCGACGAGTTCATCATTGAGGAGAGGAGCGAATAAAGCATGGTGGTTTTGCCGCTGCCGGTCGGTCCGGTGGCAATCACGACCCCCTGTGGCTTTTTACTGAGTACAGTGATTTTTTTGAGATCGTCGGGGAGCACGCCGAGATCGTTCAGGCTTTTGATCGCGGCGCCTTTATCCAGTATACGCATGACGATTTTTTCGCCGTTCAGCGTCGGCAACGAAGAAACGCGCATATCCACAATACGCGTCCCGGCCTTGACGGTTATGCGGCCATCCTGCGACCTGCGCCGCTCTGAAATATCCATTTTTGAAAGAATTTTGAGTCGGGAAATAACAGCCGGATGCAGGTCGGCCGGTATTCTGATCTTGCTATGCAGTATCCCGTCAATACGAAACCGGATTACGGTATACTTGGTTTTGGGCTCAATATGGATATCACTGGCACGATGCCGAATACCCTCGGAAATGATAGAATTAACGATTCGGATGACCGGCGGCACTTTGGATGAGCCGATAAGTTCTTCGACGTTTGCCTCTTTTTCTTCATCCTCAATAACAATATCTATCTCATCAAGAGGTTCAATATCGAACGTATCCTCAATTCCGGCTACAGACCCCGTAAGGCCTTCAGCCCGTTCCAGAGCAGCGGTTATCTCTGAGGGAACCGCTATGTACGGCACAACCTTTAATCCGGTCACTCTGGTAATGTTATCGCAGAGCATCAAGTCTGACGGGTCTGCCATTGCCAGAATCAACTGTCCCGCTTCCATGCGAACAGCAATAATGCGATGTCGCCGGCAGATATCCATCGGTATGATGCCGGCCGCAGATGGATTAATCTCAGTTTCACGCAGATCTATAAAGTCAATGCCCAGATTTTTTTGCAGGGCGCGCACCAGTATATTTTCAGTTATGTATCCCAACCGGATCAGGGTATCACCCAGAAATTCAGCCGGTTCCCGCTGCTTGCGTGCCGAGGTCACCGCATCTTTGGATAGTGCGCCGGTCTTTATCAAAATGTCAGCCAGCATCCCCCGGCTTTCATCAAAAAGGCCTGCATATCGGGTAATAGTTGCCTGTTGATGCTTGGCGACCTCTTTTAACTGGCGGTTCTCCTGGATCAGAACATATTGTTGCAACGCCAGACTGACGGTCAGACGCAGATCTTCATCATTCCATGGCTTGGTGATGAATTTGTAAACCGCACCGTCCTTGACCGCACCCATGATGGAGTTGACATCGGCATAGCCGGTCAACATAATACGGATCGTCTCCGGCCAGCTCTCCTTAATACGTTTAAGCATCTCAGCGCCGGTCATACCCGGCATACGATGATCGGATACAATCAACTGTACCGGTTGTGCTTCCATTATCTCCAATGCCCTTGCGGCCGATGTTGCCGTCAAGATCATATAATTCTCTTCCATGAAAATACGTTTGAGGGAGGAAAGTACATTTTCTTCGTCATCGACAAAAAGCAACGTAAAATCAGTCCGGGATTTTGAGTCAACCTCTGCCGATACATTAGATTTATCAACTGCCGAATCATTGACCATATCCCGGAACAGGCCTGCATATTTGCTCATGAATGTTCACTCCCAATTGGTACAGTAACAGTAAAAACCGTACCGCCTTCCGGCGGACAGGTAATAGAAATTTTTCCGCCACACGCCTGTACAGCCTGTTCTGCCAATGACAGCCCCATACCGGTTCCCTGTCCAACATCCTTGGTGGTAAAGAATGGTTCGAAGATATGGTCACGGATATCTGGTGGGATTCCGGGACCGTTATCGGCAATCTGAATACGTGCATCATCACCCTGCTGGCCGGTTGTAACGACAATCTTTAACGCCGGGGCCTTCAGTTGCAAGGCATTCCGAATAATCTGCAGAAATGCCTGTGAAAGCAGAGCCGGATTCAGCCTCACCGTTGGCACGCTGCCCAGATTACATTCGATAACCGTACCCGCCCGGACCTCATGGCAAAGAACACTCAATGTCTGTTCCAGTTCGAGGTTAATGTCTGTGGGAACCGCCCCGGTTTCACCGACATGCGAAAACCCCTTCATATCCGCCACCAATTTTTGCACCCGCCTTGCGCCGTCAAGCGACTGATTCACCAGACCGTCAAGATCGGTAAAAATATACCCTATTTTCAACTCTCTCCACCGGGTTTCGGCTTGTCTGGCAAGATCCTCAGGAATAGCCGGTTCACAGTTCGTATGATAGAATTCCAGCATTTCCTTGAGCTTTGTGGCATATTTTGTCAACGTGTTCAGATTACTGATGACAAAACCGATCGGATTGTTGATTTCATGTGCCATACCGGCAGCCAGACCACCGACGGCAGCCAGTTTTTCTTTCTGAAGCATGATGGCGTATGCCCGCTTCAATTCTTCAGTACGCTCTTGCACCTTTGTTTCCAATGAAGCAGCCAGCTCGCGGTATTGCCGTTCCGACCCGCTCAGTTTCTCGTTCGTTTCCAGCAGCTCATCATAGGATTGATTGACAATAGTGGTATGCGCCTCGCTTGTCAGCATCCGCTTCATGGCGCCATTGATCAGAGTCTGTAGAGCCGCATGCAGCATATCGGCAATTCCTTCAAGTCTGGCGCCGGAATCCGCAGCATAGACCACAACCGAACCAGCCGGTTCACCTTCAACCAGAATTGCCCTCATGGCGGAAAATGGGCTCTCGCCACCGCAGGCTGCAAGCAGCACCCTGTTGCTGTCGCTGATTTCAGCACCACACGCGCCTGCCCGCACGGCACCATCCAGCACCATCAACGCTTCGGACACTTCGAGGAGCTGAGTCAGATTTTTATCTTCGCCGATGATGAATTCGAGTTTTCTGTCAATACTCATGCACATTCCTTTTGAAGAGGGCACACTATCACCCGGAGATTCTGGACACGCTGCTCACAAAATCCGCCCGTTCAACGCCATAGCGTGCCGTCAGCTCCAGTCGGGCATCCAACGCATCAAAAGCCAAGGCAACTATCCGGCGGTACGCTTCCAGCACTCCGGCCCCCTGCAGAGACGACGCCATGACTAAAGGCAATCCTGTTGGCCCCCAGGTTGCGTTTACCTCATCTTCAGAGATGATATCCGGCAGGTCACGTTTATTAAACTGGATCACGAGAGGAAGTTTATCAATATCAAGACCGACCATCGACAGGTTGTTTTCCAGGTTGGCGAAACTTTCCGCATTAGTACCCATCTTCCCTTTTTGCGAATCCGCGACAAAAACAATACCGTCAGCGCGCTGCAGCACCGCCTTACGGGTGGCGTCGTGCCGTACCTGCCCCGGGACGGTAAACACTTTCAGCTTGATGCGAAACCCGGAAGGGGCCACATAAAAAAGCGGCAGCAGATCAAAGAAGATCGTGCGATCATCAACGGTGTCCAGCACCATCAGGTCGCCGCGCCCTTCATTGCAGAGCTGGTCATGCAGGCAGAGCAAGTTTGTGGTTTTGCCCGATAGCGCCGGGCCGTAATACACCAGTTTCACCACCAGTTTTTTTGCCTGTTCGTCAAATTCTATCATGCGGACCGCCTACCTCTCAACCAGAACGAAAACGCCGTGACCTGGCGGGTCAATCCGGTAATAGCGGCTGATCGAGGCGATACGGGCTTCGTCAAGCTCTTCACCATGGCCCAGCAGCAGAAGACCGGTCCCGCTGATTATGTCGCGGGCAAGGCGCATCCCGAGATGGAGGGCTACCGGTTGCAGTTCTCGTTCCACAAGTTTTTGACTGGTATCACGCAAAGGGTAAGTTTTTGACGCGGTAGAGCGAAATATTTTTATCAGCTCCGGATCAAGAGCATGTTCCGATTCCAGTTCAATGCGCGCAATCGCGGCAGCAAGTGCATGTTCGGTATGATCGCGGCTCATTATCCGATCGATTGAATCGGCGCAGGCCAGTATCCGTGCCCCCATCGGAATGCTGTCACCGACGAGGCGATCCGGAAATCCGCCTCCATCCCAGCGTTCATGATGATGGCGAATCAGAATCCCGGCCGGACGAAGCTGTTCAACCGCATCAAGCGCCGCCTGCCCTCGAACCGGATGAGTCTGATAGATGTGCGCCTCTTCGGCAGTCATCATTTCCCGCTCCATAACCAGAATATTTTCGGGTATTCCCAATTCCCCAATATCGTGGAGCAGTCCGGCAATCCGTATCGTTTCGATGTCGCCGGCCGATAACTGCATGACCAGAGCGGCGTTGCAGGCAAGATCGCTTACATTTCTGCCATGGCTTCTGAAGCGTTGGTCCCGAAGGTTCAAAAGTTCTGAAAACGCGGAAATTATTTCATTAAAAGCATTCTTGACCTGCCTGTTGACATCATGGAGTTCGTCATTTTTTTTACGAATCTCGGTTGTCTGACTAAGTACCCGCTGCTTGAGATTGCTGTTCCATTCATCCAGTTCCTGATTCTGCTTCAGCACCAAGGTGTTGAGACGGCGGTTTTCGATAATGATCCGGTACCGCTCTAATCCTTCCCGGATTACGCGCACCAGTTCATCATCATTCCATGGTTTTGCGATATAGCGCCATGCCCCCCCTTTGTTAATTGCATCCACTGCGGCGGTAACATCGGCATAGCCGGTCAAAATAATCCGTGATGCATCCGGATTTATGTCGCGTGCCTTTTCGAGAAACAGCGCTCCGGTCATGCCGGGCATACGTTGATCAGACACGATCAGGCCAAGATTGGCCAGTGAAGGAAGAAGTTTTAACCCCTCTTCACCCGATGTAGCCGTGGCGATCTCGATACCTTCCTCATCCATCAACAGCCGCTGCAGCGCTCGCAGAATATTCTCCTCATCATCGACGAGCAGAATTGAAACCGGTTCATTTTCTCTCTGTTGTGCCTCACTCATATATTCTCCCCGGCCCACATGAACAGGACAAGTGCTGTAATAAAAAATCAGTTTTCTTTCAAAAGCGATATCACAATTGCATCCTGACCTTCTCCGGAGAGCCGCGTAACATATGCACGGCACCTTCCAGTCGGCAATTCAATGGCATATTCGCCGCAGGAATTGCCGGAAAGATCTATAATTTTCAGGAGAAGTGCCGACGGCAGCGTCGTCGAAAGATCATACCCGATGAGCTCTTCCTGCCCACGGCCAAGCATTTCTGCTCCAAGCCTGTTGCACTGTACAATCATGCCGTAGCCGTCAGTACCAACAAACCCAATAGGCAGAACATCCAGCACGGTCTGAAAACTATGCAGGGCACGGCTCTGCAACATGGCAACCTTGAAGCGCTCATCGACAATCTTGTTCAGATTGTCATTGATTGATTTCAGTTCGGTATTTGTAGTTGAAAGTTCTTCCAGCAACCGGCGATTGCTGGCACGTAATTCATAGCGATCAAGAACCTCATGGATTGTTCTCAACAGCTCATCGTCATTCCATGGTTTGGCAATGAATTTGTAAATTCGCCCTTCGTTTATCGCCGCAACAATGGCTGCCGTATCAGCATAGCCGGAAAGAATAATTCGCTCGGTTTCAGGCCAACGGCGGTAAACTTCGCTCAGAAATTCGACGCCGTTCATCGAAGGCATGCGATAATCGGAAACTATCAACTGGAAAGGCCCGGATTGTTCTATGGTTTCCAATCCCTCCTGGCCGGAAGCAGCAGTGAAAATTTCATATTCCTCTTCAAGAAAGAGGCGCTCAAGTGAGCGGAGCACATTCGGTTCATCATCAACAAAGAGGATGCGTATCGGATTCATGATACATTTTACCTTGTCCCTTCAATTGGCAGTCTGACCGTAAAGGTTGTGCCTGAGCCTATGGTGCTCTTGACCAGCAGTTCACCCCCATGCTTCCGAACAATATCGGCACTGATAGCCAAACCAAGTCCGGTCCCCTTGCCCGCTTCTTTCGTGGTGAAAAACGGCTCAAATATTTTTTCCATATTTTCTGGCGAAATTCCGCAGCCGGTATCAACGACACTTATTTCAACCATCTCCCCAGATGTCATTGTAGCAACCGTTATCATCCCTTTATCAGAAATTGAGTGCGCCGCATTTATCAGCAGATTCATAACTACCTGACTGATCTGCTGTGGCCGGCATATCACCGGCGGAATATCTCCGAGCTGCATGCTCAATTGGGCAACATATTTGATCTCATTGCGCACTACATTGATAGTGCTTTGAATGTAGTCATTCAGATTCGCTGGAATCGGGTAGTCCCCCTCGGCTCGTGAAAAACTTTTTAAATCCTGCACGATCTTGCTGACGCGTTTTGAGCCCTCCAGCGATTCGGTTATTAAATCGCGAAAATCCTTCAAAATAAAATCCAGCTTGATCTGGCGTTTCATTTCGAAGATTGAGGCCTTGGTTGCTTCATCAGCACACATTTCCAATGCCTGTCCCTGGTTTTCTATAAACTGGGCCAGTTTTTCGGCATACTTCCAGAGGGAATTCATATTGCTCGTGATATACCCCATCGGATTGTTTATTTCGTGGGCAACCCCGGCAGCCAACTGACCAATGGAAGCCATCTTCTCCTGCTGAATGATTCGAGCCTGTGATTCCTTTAGTTGCAGTTCCATCTGCTTTTTGTCCTGCAGCAGGTGCCATTCACGCAGAGCCCCCGTAACCATCGCCCCGATAGTTGCAAAGGTGTCGGGGGATTTTACCATATAGTCTAACGCACCCCGTTTGATTGCATCAGCCGCTACCTGTTCACTGCCGCAACTGGTCATTATAATAATCGGAAAGGTCGCATCAACAGCCGGAGCAGACAAAAGATCAATAGTCCGCCCATCGCTCAGATTGAGATCCAGAATGGCAATAGACGGTATGGATCTGGCAATATATTCCCGATATTCGCGAATGCTCGTAACAACCGTTATGGCTGCATCAGGATATGTATTCTCCAGACTGCGCCGGACCGCCGTGGCGTGACCCACATCATCTTCGGCAATCAAAATATCCAGAGATGTCGTGTTCATATGCAACTTTCCGTATCCAATACCATCCGCACCTTTTCTGCCAGCTGCGAGATAGTAAACGGTTTATGTATAAAATTGGTTCCTTCAGGCAGCACACCCCGGGTAGTAATGACGTCATCGGTATACCCGGACATGAACAACACCTTGATATCCTGATTAATACTTCTGATCCGGTCATACAACTCCCTGCCATTTAATTCGGGCATGATGACGTCGCTTAACAACAGTGAAATCTCGTCAGCGTGCTGCTCATAAAGTTTGCACGCCTCGGGCGGATATGTGCTGCAAATCACGGTATAGCCGCTCTCCTCCAACAGCAGTTGAGCAATTTTCAGGTTTGATTCATCGTCTTCTACCAGCAGAATTGTTTCGCTTCCCTTCGGGACAGAAAAGGATGTTTCAAGAGACGGATTAACAGTCTTCAGTGTTTGGCGCGGAATATGGATTACAAATGTAGTGCCGTTCCCTGGCAGACTTTCAGCATGAATTTCTCCTTCGTTCTGTTTGACAATCCCATAGACGGTTGCAAGACCAAGCCCGGTTCCTTTGCCAAGTTCTTTGGTAGTAAAAAACGGCTCAAATATCTGCACAATGGTCGCTGCATCCATGCCACAGCCGCTATCTTGGACAGTAATGCGAATATACGGCCCGGGCATTGCTCCCCGGTGAGATTGGCAATAGAACTCGTCCAAATCAGCATTAGCAGTCGTGATGGTAATGTTCCCGCTTCCTTCGATGGCATCCCGCGCATTAACAACCAGATTAACCAGAATCTGGTCAATCTGTGATGGATCCATCAGAATTGGACCGGCATCGGGATCGGAAATAAATGTAAGCTCGATCTCCTCGCTAATAAGTTTGTTCAACAGCATCATTTCATCATTGATTGTTCTGTTAATATCCAGGATTCGGGGCTGAACTACCTGTTTACGCGAAAATGCGAGCAGCTGCCTGGTCAAATCAGCGGAGCGTCTGCCGGCGTCAAGCACTCCATGGAGATACGCCCTGGTCTTTTCATCCTGAACCACCCGTTTCAGAGCCAGCTCCGTGTAGCCGATAACAACATTCAGCATATTATTAAAATCATGGGCCACACCACCAGCCAACCGTCCTATGGCATCCATCTTTTGTGCCTGTCGCAACTGTTCTTCCAGTGTACGGCGCTCGGTAATATCAAGCAGACTTACCAGAATCAATGGTTCCTTACGAATAATCAGCTTTTTTGTCGAACAGAGAAACAGAACTTCCCGTTCGAATCCATCATGATCAAACATCAGGCTCACTTCAACCGATGTGAAAGTAATGCCATGTTCTACCGTCTCATGTAACAGCTTGCGAAAGGCGCATTGAGGACACTTTTTTCCGAAGCCGCATCCTAAATCAGTAAGCGCCGATTGCAGGCAGTGCAGGGAATCCCCGATGGTTGCGCCAAGCATCTGCGCTCTCCGGTCCTTCGTAAATGTTTCACCGGAACAGTTAACCTTGCAGACCCGGTGTTGCTGATCAACCAGCATCATGATCAGTGGAGCATTTTCATAAATCGCATCAAGTTCCTCTTCCTGCTCGCTGACCAACGCCACCGCCTGCTGGCGATCTATCAGTAAACGCCATTCGCGGAGAGCTCGCGTAACAATGTGCGGCAACAACGCAAAGGCTTCAGGTGACTTGACAACATAATCAAGAGCGCCGGATTTAATTGCTTCCACCGCAACCTGTTCGTTGCCGTGGCTGGTCATCAGCAGGATAGGGAAAGCACCTGATTCTGCGGGAGATGTCAGCACCTCGACCGCTTTGCCATCAGGAAGATTCAAGTCCATGATGGCAATGTCCGGAACAGATTCAGCAATACTGGCTCGATACTCACTGAGAGAACTTACGAGTGTGACTGTCATAGACATAGTGCTTGAGGTCAGCTCCCGTTGCATCGATTCGGCGTGTGCCGCTTCATCTTCAACAATAAGAATCTTGAGATGCTGTGTTCCCATCCTATTCTCCTTTAGGCGCTGGGTGCTGATTCCATACCAGCCAATAATATCCAAGCGTATCCATCAATTCGGTAAAACTATGGAAATCAACCGGTTTTACCAGATAACTGTTGGCATGGTACTCATAGGCCTTGACGATATCCGATTCGGCGGCCGAAGTTGTCAGGATTACAACCGGAATTTTTTCCAGCAGCGGATCACTTTTAATATTTTTCAGAACATTAAGACCATCAACCTTTGGCAGGCGCAGGTCGAGCAAAATAATGCCGGGCCGCGGAGATGTGGCCGGATCGCTGAAGACATCGCGTCGGCAGAGATAATCCAGAGCTGCCTGGCCGTCAGAAAGGTGTATCAAGCGGTTGGCTATCCGGGATGTTTCAAAATTTCTTCTCACAATTTCGGCATGGGCCGGGTCATCTTCCACTAAAAGAACTACAATCGGTTCACCGCGCATTGAGTAACTCCTTATTTTTGTATGGCTTCCGGCAATGTAAACCGGAAACAGGAACCATGCCCATTCCCTTGTGACTCGACCCAAATTTTACCACCATATAATTCAACGATACGCTTGACCAGTGCCAACCCCAAACCGGTACCCTCACTAGTTGAATCAAGCTTGTCAAAGAGGCTGAAGATTTTTTCGTGATACGGGGGATCTATACCAATGCCGTTATCCCGCACAAAAAATATCGAAACACTATCCTCATTCGTACACCCGATCTCAATAGACGGCGCCGGCTCGTCGCCACTATACTTCACGGCATTTTCCACCAGGTTCTGCCATATTTCCACCAGACGTGCTCTGTCACCGCACAACATAACCGGTGAATCAATGATTTTTACCATTACGCCACGCTTACTTATTCTCCCCGCATCCAACCGGACTGCCTCATTGACCACATCCATGAAAGCAACATTTTGAGGAGGATTGTTGATCCGTCCGACACGCGACAACTCCAGCAGTTCATTAAGCAGTTGCGACATTTTATCGGCAGCGTTATGCATAAAACCAAGATCCTGCTGAATACGGTCATTGTCCGGGAGCTTGATATCCGCCTCAAGATACCCCAGAAAGGTTTTTATGGTCACCAGCGGACTTTTCAGATCGTGAGAGACGGTATATGTGAATCGTTCCAATTCGGCATTCTTTTCTTCAATTTCCTGTTCTTTCAGCTTGCGCTCAGTAATGTCGCGACTGATACCGACCAGTCCCAGCAACTTTCCATCAATCCCGCAAAACGGAGTCTTAAGCGTATCCAGCAAGACCTTAGTGCCATCCGGGTAGGTAACCCACTCCTCGTTGCTGGACGACTGGCAGGTAGCCAGCATTTCACGATCTTTTTTCTGGAAAAATTCGGCAAGTTCATGATCAAAAAAATCAAAATCAGTCTTGCCGACCTGTTCCCTCTCCGTCCGACCTGCAAAACGTTCAAAAGCCTTATTGCAGCCGAGAAAGGTACTTTTGACATCTTTGTAGAAAATCAGATCCGGGATTGAATCGATTATTCTACGCAACAAGGCGGACTGGTGGGACATATCCGCTTCCACCCGTCTCCGTTCGGCTATTTTCCAGGCAGATCCTATCAACAGAGTAAGCTGGAGCACGTCGGAATCGTCATAATCAGTCTCTTTGTTGGCAACACCCACCACAGCAACAATCTTACCCTGGTCAAAATGGGGAATAGTAAGGAAGCGGCTCAGATGCACGTGACCTTCGGGGTAACCTTTCAGTAACGGATCAGGCGTGTCAAAATCATTGACCATAATCGGCCGACGCTGGCGTACCGCTTCACCCCAGATGCCGGTTTTATCAAGATCATACACTGACTGCGGATCTGTTATGCTGCAGGCATGCATCACATCGCGCGACCATGAATTTAGAATAAACTGTTTTTTTTCTTCATCATAATAATAGATATAACCATACTTGCTGGAGGTTATGCCGATCGCCTCGTTGAGAGTAAAGTCCAGCAACTCTTTCATGTTGTTAGACTCAAATTGAAAAACATTCAGGACACTTTGCAGGCGTTCCCTGTTTTGCCGGAACTGTTTATCGGCGTTTCTATAATAAGAAAGGCTCTGTTGCCGCCAAACCAGCCCGAGGCCAGTGGCGGCGCTCAGCAGCATCGCGCTTATCAGTAATACCGTACCCCATAACCTCTCACGCATCGGTGCATACACTTCAGCAGCATCCATACGAGCGACAAGATACCAGGGTGAATCGGGAATATTGCGCAGTGCGGCGATTACCGGGTGACCCCGGTAATCGGTGCCCCGCACGATCCCTTCCCGTCCCATAACGGCCATTACAGCCGGATTTTCGGTTCTTGTGAGCGGAAATTTCAGATTCAATGCCGCATGATTTTTGAATCTGAGATCATTCAGAAAGACAACATCGGCGCCATATCTGTGCACAAGCAATGTTTCTGCAGTGGTGCTGGCATTGGGCCAGCGCTGGATGAACGGATACAGATATCTCTCGGGATCGATCCTCAGCACCAGTACTCCAAGCGGAGTCCCCTCACGGTCTGGATCGAAAATCGGGGCCAGAATGCTCAGATAGATTTTCCCGTTGGACGCATTCCGGTAAAAGTCGGTAAATGTTATCCGGCCTGTGCGGAGTGATTCGGCGGCCTTTTGATGTATTGAATAAGAAAGGGGTTCAGAAGACATCTCAGGAAGTGAAAACCTGATTTTCCCCCGGGCATCAAGCAGAATAACCCGAGTGTAATTATGGTTATTCCGGATATTTATGGTCCAATCTTCAATTTCCCGCCGAATCTGTTCGGAAGTAGAATGATGTACATAATCCTTTACGAGCGAAGCAAAGGCCGCATTGTGGTAAAAAATCCCGGCATCTGCAGTTCGTTCTTCCCGCCAGTGCTGCAACTCATTCACCTTAAGATCGGCGATCGCAGATAACTGAAGCCCAACCTCGGCCAGATACTGTTTCTGGTGATTACGGTGGTAGAAATAGCCGACAGAGATAATGCCTGCAGCCATAAAGATAAATAAGATGATCATAACCGGGGAATGGTTGTGGGCTTCCCGAATACTCTTGGCGGCTTCCGGCCAGGCTCGTGGTCGAAACAGAACAGACAGGGCAATGCCAAGTGCAATGAATCCAAGACTTGTGGTCACTGCCGGTGGAATAAAGTCGCCTCCGTAAAACAGTGGCGTACCCAAAAGATACGCAAGAACAAGCATGGCATAGACCGCAATCAAGACAATTGCGGCCCACCAGGGCGCCTTGTATCGCCACGCACCGACAGGTACAGCCCTACGTACCAACGGTACAATCAGACCGCTGATCAACAAAAAGGTAAATGCGGTAATGGGAGACATATGCCCTATAGGGGTACCGTCTATGGCCCCCATTGTGTGAAAGCCAAGATGTTCAATATTCAAAAAGATACCGCTAATTGAAAGGACTAACAGGGTTGCGGAGATCAGGGCACCAAAAGTGAAAATTGACTGGAAGAGCAGCGTGGTCCGGCGGCCGCATGTAACACGGGGGGAAATCAATATCCCGATCCCATAGAGAGCAAACAGGATCGCTGTGCTTGGCGCCATCGGGACAAACCCTTGTCCCAGGCTCGCCAGAAATGGCGCATTCAGCAGCCACCCTGCCATGGCGGTACAACCAAAGGCAAGCGAAGCGACGCCACAACTCCGTAATAACCGGCGATACAGTACGTGCAGCTGAACATCATTGTGGGACATTGGACCTCCTTACAAGCTTCTGCTGCACATCACAAACGGAATTACTGATCACACAATTCATCAGGATATCGTCTGATCACTTTCAAAAACATGGTTCAACGGCAACCGGATTATAAAGGTCGTACCGACGCCGGCCTCACTCTCTACATGTATATCTCCGCCATGTTTTTTGATAATGTCATAGCTGATTGAAAGGCCGAGGCCGGTTCCTTTGCCAACTTCCTTGGTGGTAAAAAACGGTTCAAAAATCCGGGTCAGATTTTCCGGCGCAACTCCCTTACCGGTGTCACTGATACGTACAACAATGTCATCCGCTTCGAGTAACGTTTTAATAGCAATAACGCCGTGGCCCTCAATGGCATGGGCGGCATTGACCAATATATTCATAAACACCTGATTTATCTGTTGCGGAAAGCAGAGCAGCATCGGTAGATCCGGGTTGTACTCCTGTTCAACATCAGCGATATACTTTATTTCATTACGCAGCATATTAAGTGTCGCGTCCAGGCATTCATTGACACTGACCGGCTTGCACTCGGCCTCGTCAACATGAGAAAAGCTCTTCAGATCCTGCACGATGCGCCGTACCCTTTCGGCTCCATCACGTGATTCATCCAGCAGGTTTTTTATATCATCAAGAATAAAATCAATTTTCATCTTCTTGCGAAGTTCACCCAACGTGGCGACCGTCTCCGTATCGCCTTTGTCCTGTACCGCTTCGATCATGGCCGTTTCGAACGCACTGATCTTTTCCATGTATTTGCCCATGGTACTAAGATTGCTGGAGATAAAACCCATCGGGTTGTTGATCTCGTGAGCAACGCCGGCTGCCAGTTGCCCGATGGATGCCATTTTCTCCTGCTGGAAAATCTGTGTCTGGCCCTGCTGTAACTCTGCATAAGCCTTCTGGAGTTTTTCATTCATTTTGAAGAGTTCCGTTGTCTCGTGGATGGTAACAACGACGCCTCGAATATTATCAGATCCTGCCTGCTTTAATTCATTCGAAAGCAGTTCAAAGTGACGTCGTCCCCCCTCGCATTCAAGCTGCCCGCTTGTTCCGTCATAACCGGTTACCTCCAGTCCGGCCCTGACTAACAGTTCCATGCAGTCACTATTGATAATCATATTGTACGGGATCCCGGTAAAGGAAGTTACAGCGCGATTGCAGCGATTGATAACGCCAAACTGGTCGCACATCAGCACCATTTCCGCAAGGCTGTCCATGGTGTCTTCCCACTCTTGCTTACCGTTCTCAACCTGGCCAAACAGTTCATTCAGCTCATCATGTTTAGACTGCAGCTCCTCGCGACTTTTTGTGAGTTCGGCTTCGACCAACTTGCGTTCGGTGATATCGAGCAGAGTTTCAATTACGCCCAGTTTGACATCATTTGCATCATAAACAGGCGCAGCATCAAAAAGCAGATAGCGGCGTTCTCCACCAACATTTTCAAGCCAGCCCTCTGACTGCAGCCCTCCCAACACATGCTGTGACATGCGGAAGTTGCCGTACAACTCTTCCAGATGCTCCCCATCGGCCGTCAGAACCAGATCGGCCAGCACCGGACGCTCATCGGCGTAAAAAGGAAGCCACTGACGGTTGGTCCCGATCAACTCTTCAGCTTTGAAACCGGACAGACTTTCCATGGCACTATTCCAGACGATAATGCGGTGATCAGCATCCAAAACGAATATCGGCACAGCCGCCTTGTTGAGCATCCCTTCAGCAAAGGCTTTCTGCTGTTGCATTTCCGTCTGCATCAAGACCAGATTTTGTTGCTGGAGATCAAATTCGCCCACCATTTTATTAAAGGCACAGGACAGCCGTCCAAGATCGCCGTCAAAAGTGTCCGGCAGCAAGCGTTCATCTCCTGTCTTGGAATAAACACTTCCGATCAGATCAATCACCGTCTGTAATGGGGACAATACTCTCCCTATCACCACCCACATGAGCAGACCGGAAAGCAATGCGATAAGTACGATACCGGCAATCAACGGGAATTGTACAACGGTGACAACAGGCAAAAACCGGAAACTGGAAAGTATAGAGATGGTGACGGATGCCACCGCCAGAATTGTGAAGGTGATACTAGTAGCATAGAGGGTAATTTTTGATCTTAAGGATAATCCCTTGTCACAACCGTGTGGCATACATCCTCCTGATACAGGCTAAAACCGTGATATAATACCGTAAAACAGTTAATTGTTAAACAATGACATAATTATAAATTGTATATTAAATTACGTTACTTTTTTTACCATGCAATCAATAGTACGTCTCATAATACAGGCGGAATCTTGACTTCCAAACTTCCAATGGTTAACTCATAGAGAGACGCAGAATAAACAACGTAGCAAAAAGAGGAAATCATGGACTTCAACAAACTTACGCAAAAATCCCAGGAAGCATTTACCGAAGCACAAAATAAAGCTGTTTCGTTCGGCCATGTCGAGGTGGACGGCGAGCATCTGCTCTGGGCGCTTCTTGACCAGCATGACGGCCTTGTGCCACGGCTGCTGCAACGGATGGATATCCGCCCGGAGATGATCAAAAATGAGGTTGCAGCGGAACTCGACCGGATACCAAGGGTCTCCGGCCCGGGTGCGGAGGCGGGCAAGATCTATGTATCCCAGCGTTTGTCACGCATTCTTGTCGCTGCCGAAAATGAGGCGAAACGACTTAAAGATGAATATGTTTCAGTAGAACATCTTTTTATGGCACTGCTGGCGGAGGGTGAAAAGGTTCCGTCCGGACGGATTTTAAAACTGGCCGGCATCAACCATGAACGTTTTTTGAAGACGCTGACAGAAGTCCGCGGCAGCCAGCGGGTTCAGAGCGCCAACCCTGAAGCCACTTACGAAGCACTCGAAAAATACGGTCGCGACCTGGTCAAGATGGCGCGGAGCGACAAACTTGATCCGGTTATCGGACGCGACGAAGAAGTGCGGCGGGTGATCCGTGTATTATCACGCAAAACCAAGAACAATCCGGTGCTTATCGGCGAACCGGGGGTCGGCAAGACCGCCATTGTGGAAGGTTTAGCCCAGAGAATTGTACGGGGGGATGTCCCGGAAGGATTAAAGGACAAAATTGTCTTTGCCCTGGATATGGGAGCACTGATAGCCGGAGCCAAATATCGCGGAGAATTTGAAGAGCGTCTGAAAGCGGTTTTAAACGAAGTCAAGGAAGCAAACGGACAAATAATTCTGTTTATTGACGAGCTGCACACCATCGTCGGGGCCGGCAAGACAGAGGGGTCAATGGATGCCGGCAACATGCTGAAGCCAATGTTAGCCCGTGGCGAACTGCACTGTATCGGCGCGACCACACTTGATGAATACCGACAGAATATTGAAAAAGACGCAGCGCTTGAACGGCGCTTTCAACCGGTACTGGTCGAACAGCCGACGGTGGAGGATACGGTATCGATCCTGCGCGGCCTGAGAGAGCGCTTCGAGGTACATCACGGGGTCAGAATTCAGGATAATGCACTGGTTGCAGCGGCCACCCTTTCCAACCGCTATATCACCGAACGGTTCCTGCCGGACAAGGCAATCGATCTGGTCGATGAAGCGTGTGCGATGATCAGGACTGAAATTGACTCGCTGCCGTCGGAACTGGACACCATATCCCGCCGGGTGATGCAGCTGGAAATTGAAGAGGTTGCGCTCAAAAAGGAAAAAGACAAAGCCAGCAAGGAACGTCTGGAGGTGTTGCGTAAGGATTTGGCTGATGATCGCGAAAAAGCGAACAGCATGCGGGCCCGGTATGATTCCGAAAAGATCGCTATCCAGCGGGTACAGGGTTTGCGCGAACAGATTGAGCGAACCCGGCGCGAAATCGAGCAGGCAGAAAGGACCGGCAATCTGGAACAGGCATCACGGCTGAAATATTCCGAACTCCCCGGCCTTGAAACCGCACTAAAAAATGAAGAAACGGCATTGAACCAAAAACAGGGTGGCCAGAAACTGTTGCGGGAAGAGGTCACGGAAGATGAAATAGCTGAAATAGTGTCGCATTGGACAGGAATCCCGGTCCTGCGCCTGGTTGAAGGTGAACGGGAAAAGCTGCTACGGCTGGAAGATATTCTGCACCAGCGGGTGATCGGCCAGGACGAGGCGGTACAACTGGTCTCCGATGCCGTGCTCCGTGCCCGCTCCGGCATCAAGGACCCGCGCCGCCCGATCGGCTCATTTATTTTTCTCGGTCCGACCGGAGTCGGTAAGACCGAACTCGCCCGTACCCTGGCCGAAGCGCTCTTTGATTCCGAAGAGAACATGGTGCGGATCGACATGTCCGAGTATATGGAAAAATTTGCCGTCTCGCGCCTGATCGGGGCCCCCCCCGGCTACGTCGGCTATGAGGAAGGCGGTCAACTGTCGGAAGCTGTCAGGCGCAAACCGTACAGCGTCCTGCTGTTCGATGAAATCGAAAAAGCCCATCCGGATGTTTTCAACATTCTGCTGCAGATTCTTGATGATGGCCGGGTAACAGACAGTCATGGTCGGACAGTCAGCTTCAAGAATACGGTCATCATCATGACGTCGAATATCGGCTCCGCGTATCTGCTTGATGGCATCACACCAAGCGGCGACATCAGGGAAGATGCGCGCAAAAACGTTATGAACGAACTAAAGGCCGGATTCCGCCCCGAATTTCTGAATCGCGTCGATGAAATCGTGCTGTTCAAACCGTTGCATATCGACGAAGTTATGAAAATTGCCGATCTGCTTGCAGAACAGCTCAAGCAGCGCTTGAAGGAGCAGCGCATAACTCTTGAAATAAGCAAGGAAGCTTTGGCATTTATTGCCACGGCCGGCTATGATCCGGTCTACGGGGCACGGCCACTGAAGCGCTATCTGCAGCGCGAGCTGGAAACCCGCGTCGCCAGGGCAATAATTGGCGGGGATGTGGTTGAAGGCGGGACACTAAAGGTGGAACTGGAGAACGGGGTGCTCTGCGTCAAGAGCTGAACCTGAATGTAGGGAAACAGCGCATCGACAAAGATAACGACAAACACAAAAGGGCCCGCAACCGCGGGCCCTTTTGTGTTGCTGGTTTAAAGGCGTGGGTCAGGCCAGATCCTGAACCCCCTGATAGATGATGTCGAACAGCTCCTGGATATTTTCCTCGGCGATGCAGGAGAAAGCGATGCGCAGGTCGGTTTTGGTGATGGAAATCGCGCCGACCCCGTACTTGTCCAGCAGATGGAGGCGCAGTTTTTCCGCTTCCACCGTTTTCAGCTTCAGACACATGAAATAACCGGAGTTGAACGGGTAGTAATCCCAAGCTTTTTCGTATTTGCAGTACCAACAATCAAGCGCTCCGTTGAGTAAACGGATACGTTCTGTAGGTTTCAACCCAATTTTATCCAGGCATTCTTCATGGGAACTGATTACCCATACCGAGCTTCCGGGAAATTTATGTTTTACGGTTGTACCAAGTGCTGCATACAAACCAAGATCGGAAGAGC
>JABBNX010000002.1:0-17989 GCA_019352135.1 Pseudomonadota bacterium | reverse complement strand
CAACGCCTCGATGACGAAGGTCTGCGAGGGGTGCGGGCAGTTGGAGATGCGGGCACGGATGATGCCCATCGCCTTCTTTTCAAGAGCCGTCATGACCGGCGTGTTTTCGTAGTCGTTGCCGTCGGCAAAGGTGATGAAGCCGGTACGGAAGCCCCAGACGAACTCTTCCTTGGTGGCGCCGTCCAGTTTGATAGCAAGGATGCGTGGGTGGAGGTTGGCGAGTTTGCCGAACAGCGACTCCTTGAGGCTGTCTTCGTAAAAGAGCCCGAAGTAGGCGTCGTCGGCCACGGCGACGATGTTGCAGCCGGATTCGGCCACTTCCTTGATAGCCGCCACAATGGCATCCCCTTCAGCGACGGTCGGAGTATAGCCGCTCGGGTTGTTGGGGAAGTTGAGCAGGACAACGGCCTTGCCTTTTTCTTCGGCACTGTTCTTCAGAGTAGCCTTGAAGGCGTCAACGTCGTAGCCGCCGGTCACGGTGAATGTCGGGTGTTTCTTGACGATTGCGCCGCTGCAGGTACCGAAGGTCAGGTTATAGTTGCCCCAGAGCATGTCGGGAAGAATCAGGTGATCGCCCTTGTCGATAAACAGGTCGGAAACGATGGAGAGCCCATGTGTCAGTGCATTGGTGACGATGGGATTGCTGAAGTGCTTGCCATTCTGGCTGGGGTTTTCCCGCAGCATTTTATCACGCCACAAGGAGCGCAGTTCGGGCTTGCCGGCAGGAGGAGCATAGGGGTAGATGTCCTTGGGATCAAACGCAGACAGTTTATCCTGGATGCACTGCAGGAACATCGGACCGCCGTTCTCGGTGGCAATGCCGATGGTGGCGTTATATTTGTGAGCCTTGTCTTTGGCTTCGGCCGATTGTGTCAGAATGCCCTTCGGAAAGAACAGGTTCTTTCCAAGATCGGACAGCATTTCCAAGACATGCGGGCTGTGTTGGGCAAGCAGATCGTTCAGTTCTTGTGCCAATGGATTCATTGTTTTCCTCCAGGAGTTTTATAAAGCCTATGGTGTAGTTATACCAGCAATGTGGCAAGGTTTCAAAAGAAAGCATAAAACAGCACCCGCCAGTTTTTGTCAATAGAGAATTTACTCACTGGAGCACATTCTCCCACCCTACTCCCTTCATTCACATACATCATTAACTCATCCAATATAAAGAGGGTATTGACCCAAGCAAAGCAATCCATATCGGTACTTTTACGTTTAGTTCCCACTATTTGTGGGGCATGGGTACAACCCGCAGCTGTTACTGTGCGGAAACAGGCGAAACCATCTGATACCACCGTCGCCGCAGGAGCCAACCAGTTGCATGCCCACGCGGCGATCTCGGCGCTGCTCAAAGATTTCACCGGTGCAAAAACGGCGCGTATCGGATGACCTTGATCGTTTGTTTCAACTGCTGCTACGAATGGCACCTTGTTCTCTGAACCACAACCGGCTTTGCCTCCTGGGTGTTCACCCCCCAAGTAGGATCATCAACTTCGACTCGACCGGACAGAATCGTTGTCTCTTCCCGTTCGATCATCACTTGGGCAAGCTTGTGTTTATCCCGCCAAGCCGTGCGGTAGCAAACACTGGTAAGACGCTTCAGCTCTAAAGCAGAGACGTTGTTCTTGGTCTGTGTCATAAAGTACATCGCCTGAAACCATATAACCAATGGCAGCTTGGTGGCGTGGAATATTGTCCCAGCCGTTAGATTGATTTGAGTATGGCAACGGTTACACTGGAAAGTCATTACCTTGCTGTGCCAAACAATACAGTGACTGCGACTCTCATACACCGGGCAGATATATCCTTTCTTTCGGCCAACGAGATTTCTCTAAAGCATTATGGGACAAGAAGCCACGCAAGCTCCGTGTGGTTGTGCTTGGCTCCAGCTCGCTGCAAATCCAGACCGGACTGACGGAGAGTCTTGCAGGGCGCTTTGAACTGACACGGATTTACCATTGGACATATACTGAACTGAAAAATGCCTTTGGATATGACCTTGAACGCTTTCTTTTGTATGGCGGCTATCCCGGCTCGGTTTCATATGAGGATGATTATGACCGCTGGTACGCCTATCTCAAGGACTCCATAGTGGAAGCGGTTATCGGCAAGGATATCCTCCTAAACCGAAAGGTGGGCAATCCAGCTCTATTCCGGCAGGCGTTTGAAATTCTCTGCCGCTATCCGGCGCAGGAAATAAGCTACACCAAGCTGCTGGGACAGTTGCAGGACAAGGGGAACACTGATCTTATCAAGTATTACATAGAACTGTATGCCGGAGCGTTCCTGATATATCCCCTGGAAAAGTATTCCGCAAAGGGATGGCTAACGCGCTCTTCAAGTCCCAAAATCCTTATTTCCTGTCCCGCCCTCTACACCATGGCTGAAGGGCCACGAGCGATTGTAGACACTGACAAACTGGGGCGGGTATTTGAACTGGCGGTAGGAGCGCAGCTGTTGCAATTGCCGGGAGAACTGTTCTATTGGCGGGAGAAAAACGCTGAAGTTGATTTCATCTACCAGTATCAGGGAAAACTTTACGCGATTGAAGTAAGATCAGGGAGACGAAAATCCGCAAAAGGTCTTGAAACATTTATAAAACACTTTCCAGATGCCTGCCCTGTTATCCTGACCACGGATAATTTTTCTCTGTTCTCGGAAGATCCGAGAAAGTTTCTGGCCGCACTCTGACGTGCTGATAGCGTAATCTGCAGGCTATTCCTCCCCACTATCCAGCCCGAACTTTGCCAACCGGTACCGGAACGAGCGAAACGACATTCCCAGCAGTTCTCCCGCCTTCTTTTTCGCACCGCCGGTCTTCTCAAGCGCCTTGAGCAGATATTTCTTTTCCAGGTCCTCCAGCATCGGCTCCAGCTGCATTCCTTCTTCCGGAATATCGCAGTCGGCCGTAAAGCAAGGGGTTTTGCTGACCAGCAGCTGTTGCGGCAAACTGCATTCGGAAATGACCTCTGAATTTATAATCAGACTCCGCTCGATACAGTTTTCCAGCTCACGGATATTGCCGGGGAAAGGATGATTCATCAGCACCTTCAGGGCCCCGGGAGTCACCGATATCGGCTTGCATGTCCCACTTGCCTGGTATTTCCGGCAAAAATATTCAACCAAAAGCGGGATATCCTCGATCCTTTCCCGCAACGGCGGCATGACAAGCTGAACAACATTGAGCCGGTAAAACAGATCTTCCCGGAATGTCCCGTCCTTGACCTGGGATTCAAGATCACGGTTTGAGGCGCTGATAATCCGTACATCGGCCTTGCGGGTCTGGGCGTCCCCTACCCGCTTGAATTCACGTTCCTGCAGCACCCGCAACAGCTTGGTCTGCATCAGCAGCGGAAGCTCACCAATCTCGTCCAAAAAAAGCGTTCCCCCTTCAGCCTGTTCAAACAGGCCGGGCCGATCACTCACGGCACCGGTGAAGGAGCCTTTCTTGTGACCGAACAGCTCGCTTTCAATCAGGTTTTCCGGGATTGCGCCGCAATTGACGGCCACGAACAGCTTTGACTTGCGCGGGCTGCAGGTGTGGATCGAACGTGCCGCCAGTTCCTTGCCGGTGCCGCTCTCGCCCAGGATCAGCACGCTGCTCGGACTGGCGGCAACCTTCTGGATCATATCGAACAGTTCCCGCATTTTCGGGCTCTTTGCAATAATGCCGCAAAAACTGTCCCGCTCGCTGGCATCTCTTTTCAGCAGGATGTTTTCACGCTTGAGCCCCTGCTTTTCGAGGGCGTTTTTGACCAGCTGCTTGATTTCCTCATTTTTGAAAGGTTTGCCGATATAGTCATATGCCCCCAATTTCATCGCCTCCACCGCCTGCTCGGCGGCAGAAAAGGCGGTAAGCATCAGTACAGCGGTCTCGGGGGATTTTTCTTTGATGCGGGCCAGCAGCTCTATGCCGGAGAGGCCGGGCATGTTCACATCCGACAGGACCAGATCAAACAGCGCCGACTCCATCATGCGCAACGCCTCCGCTGCGGAAGCAGCAACAGAGACATCGTACCCCTCACGCTCCAGCAGGATCGAGAGAAACTCCCGCATGCTCAGTTCATCATCGACGACCAGTATTTTTATTTTCATAACGACTCCTTAGCCGACCCTTCTCAAGCCGTCAGCTACTTTAATGCGTATCGCCCGCCAGGTCGGAAAGATCCCGGCAATGATTCCCACGATCAGACAGAAGAGCAGATCCATATACACGGTTGAACGTTCAACCTGGAATACCGGGAAAAAATTACCCATGACCTCGCCAAATTTTTTAGCAACCGGAAAAGTCAGGAAAATGCCAAGACAGCCGCCCACTGTCGTGATAAAAAGCGATTCACCGAAAACCATCCCGGCTATGTGATGCGCCTGAAAGCCCATCGCCTTGAAGATGGCATATTCACCGATCCTTTCACGTGCCGTCATCGCCATGGTATTGGCAACGACCACCATAATTATGATGATCACGACAAATGACACAATGCGGATCGCCACGACAATCGCCTCGGTCATGGAAACAAAACTGAGCTGAAAAGCTTTTTCCGTTTCGGTCAGCGTCTCGGCAAGCGAGTTTTTAAAGGTGGCATCAATTGCGGCAGCAACCTCTGCTGCCTTTTGCGGGTCTTTGAGGCCGATAATATATACACCGATCTGGTTGGCCCGCCGGGCAACGGTCTTTTTAAGTGTTTCGTTCAGATACTCCCACTGAAAAAAGAACTGCGATTCATCGGTGGATTTTTCGGCACCGGTGTAAATGCCGCGGACAACAAACTCCCAGACGCCGGGAAAAATGGTCCCCTTGAGCGGAATTGTGTCGCCGATCTTCCAGCCGAAGCGCTCGGCCAGTTTTTTCCCGATCACGCACCCTTTCCGGTCAAGGATAAATGCCTGTTTTTGATCCGGCGGCAACACAAATTCCGGATAAAGATCCAGATAACTCTTCGGCTCGATGGCAAAATTGGGGAAAAAGTTCTTTTCCGTGACATAGACCCCCCCGAACCAGTTGGCATATGATACTGCCGCAACCCCTTCAACATGACGGATCCGGTCCCGGTATGAGACCGGAAGCGAAAAGACCAGCGATACCGCATTCCGGCTGACCAGACGGGCTGACGATGAAGCGTTTACCCCGGCATACCAGGCACTGACAACCGCCTGCAGGAGCCCGAAAGCCAAGATGGCAATCGTAATCCCCAGAATCGTCAGGAACGTCCTCAAGCGGTGCCGAAACGCGTTGCGGGCAAGGAGCTTAAGGAGAAACATCGGTTAACAGCCCTTTTTCCAGATGACGGATGATGTGCGCCTTTTCAGCCGCCTTGGGGTCATGGGTTACCATAATAATAGTTTTACCCCGTTCGGTATTAAGCCTGGCCATCAATCCGAGGATCTCCTCGGCTGAGACCCGGTCAAGATCTCCGGTCGGTTCGTCGGCAACAAGGATCGTGGGGTCGGTCACAATCGCGCGGGCAATCGCCACCCGCTGTTGCTGACCACCGGAAAGCTGCGACGGGTAATGTTCCATCCGGTCCGACAGGCTGACTACCGCCAGGGCGGCTTCGGCATGTTCGCGGCGTTCACGGCGCGAAAGCGAGGTCAGCAGCAGCGGCAGTTCCACATTTTCGTACGCGGTCAACACCGGTATAAGATTGTAAAACTGAAAGATGAAGCCGACATGAGCGGCCCGCCACCGTGCCAGTTCTGACTCGTTCAGCTGCGCAATATCAACGCCGTCAACCATGATCGAGCCTCCGTCGGCAGTATCGATCCCGGCAATCAGATTGAGCAGCGTCGATTTTCCTGACCCTGACGGCCCCATCAACGCCAGGAATTCACCTCTGACAATTTCAAACGAAATCCCTTCCAGTACCGGTATCAGCTGATTGCCGCGCTGATATGCTTTCGAAACAGCGTTGATCGTGACAAGAACCTGTTGTTCACCCGAAGTCGACATGCTATTTTTTCTCCGGAAGGGAGATTCTGCTGCCGTCTTTCAGCCCTTCAAGCGGCTTCAGCGCCACTCTATCGCCCGATTTTACCCCCGCCACCTCCAGCAGATCGCCCAGCTTTTCCCCTGGCGTCACCGGGGTGAACCGGACCGTATCACCAACGACCAGATACACGCCACTGCGGCCATTGCGGGTTACAACCGCGGCAGGATTAAGCACGATCCGCGCTTTTTTATCTCCGACCAGCGCCTTATGCTCCAGGAATGCAACCTTGGCGCTCATCTCGGGAAAAATGCGCTGATCCCGCTCCAGGAAACGAACTTTAACCATGACTGAGGCTTTGCTGCGGTCGGCAGTCGGCACGATTGTCTGTACCACTCCCTGAAAGCGACTTCCGGGAATTGCATCCAGGGTGACTTCACACGGCTGCCCTTCCCTGATCTGCGCCAGATTTGATTCCGAAACGTCGGCCTCTACCTGCAGTGAGGCAAGATCAGCTATCGTAACAACCGCCGCTTTGGCATTTGCCGCCGCACCCAGCGGTGTAATGATATCCCCGACATCGGCATTTTTGGTCAGCACCACGGCATCAAAAGGGGCGCGGATCAGACTGTAATCCAGATTGACGCTGGCGCCCTGAAGTGCTGCGGCAGCAATCGCTATCCCGGCATCTGCACCGGCAGTTGCCGCACGAGCACGCTTGAGACGGGCATCGGCGACATCATAATCGGCCTGTGAAACAATCCCCGATCCAAGCAGCTCTTTTTGCCGTCGAAACGATTTTTCAGCATCGGTCAATTCAGCCCGGGATTGTTCACGGATCGCCTTTGCATTCTGCAGGGCCGCCTCAGCCTGGCGGACTGCTGCTTCCAGATCTTTGTTTTCAAGACGGGCGATAATCTGTCCCGCGGTCACCCTGCTCCCTTCTTCAACGCCGATCCATTCCAGTCTGCCGGTTGTTTTGGAGGCAACTGCCGCTTTGCGTTGAGCAACAACATAGCCGCTTGCATTGAGGAGCGTGAACGATTGGGTCGGATAGAGCAGCGAAACGCTGGTCGTGTCAATTGTTACAGATCGATTGGTAAAAAAGAATAGTGCACACGCTATGACAAGTACCACGGCAAGGACAACAGCAACACGCTTCCGGGTACTGTTCTTCCGGCGGGGAGCAAACTGGCGAGATTTGTCGATCGTAAGCGAATCAAGTTTGTCAGTAGACATAGTGAACCTGTTATCCTGAGGGTTTGCAATAAAGTGCCGTTTTTTGTCATACCATGTTTTCGTAAAATTGTGAAGCAGAGTTGCCGCAATGAGTAATAATCTTTAAAATCGTCACATAAAATTGGCCGTGTACTGTTATTTGTTGTTTTTTTATGGTATACAATCCCTTGCTTACTGGAGAGCATCTTCTCCAGACTACATTATTCCATACAAGGGGGCTGTACATGAGTGAGATTGTTGACGTCTATGCCAGAGAAATCCTGGATTCCCGAGGAAATCCGACCATCGAAGTAGAAGTATTTCTTGAGTCTGGAGCCTTTGGGCGTGCCGCAGTACCATCGGGAGCCTCAACCGGCGAACGCGAAGCCATGGAGTTGCGAGACGGGGATAAGTCCCGTTATCTCGGCAAGGGAGTTTTGCAGGCAGTAGACAACGTGAACAACGTCATTGCCGAAGAGGTCATCGGCATGGAAGCAGAAGACCAGGTCGGGATCGATATGAAGATGATCGAACTGGATGGCACCGAATTCAAGACAAACCTCGGAGCCAACGCAATTCTGGGCGTTTCACTGGCGGTTGCCAAGGCCGCAGCCGAAGAAGCCGGACAGCCGCTGTATAAATACATTGGCGGAGCCAACGCCCGCGAACTGCCGGTGCCGATGATGAACATCATCAACGGCGGCGCCCACGCTGATAACAACGTTGATATTCAGGAATTCATGATCATGCCAGCCGGCGCTGGAAGTTTTAAAGAAGCGCTCCGGATGGGTGCGGAAATCTTTCATGCCCTGAAAGGCGTTCTGAAAAGCAAAGGATATAACACTGCTGTCGGCGACGAAGGCGGCTTTGCCCCCAACCTGAAATCAAACGAGGAAGCGCTGGAAGTCATCATGGAAGCAATTGTCAAGGCCGGCTACAAGCCGGGCGAAGACGTTCTTCTCGCTCTCGACGTTGCATCTTCTGAACTGTTCAAAGACGGCACGTACACGTTGGAGAATGAAGTCAAAAAAACAAAGACCGCCGTGGAACTGGTCGATTTTTATGAAAATCTGGTCAACAAATATCCGATTATCTCGATCGAAGACGGCATGGCCGAAAACGACTGGGACGGCTGGAAACTCATGACCGATCGCCTTGGCAAACGGATCCAGATTGTTGGTGACGACCTGTTCGTCACCAATCCGAAGATTCTGAAAGAAGGAATCCAGAAAGGGATCGCCAACTCAATCCTGATCAAACTGAACCAGATCGGCACTCTGACCGAAACTCTGGAAGCGATTGAAATGGCCAAACGGGCAGGATACACCACCGTAATCTCGCACCGTTCCGGAGAAACCGAAGATACAACGCTGGCCGACCTGGCCGTGGCCGTCAATTCCGGTCAAATCAAAACCGGCTCGCTCTGCCGCACCGACCGCGTCGCCAAATATAACCAGTTGCTGCGGATCGAGGATGAACTCGACACCACCTCTTTGTTTAAAGGACACGGCGTGTTCTATAACATCAAAAAGTAGTACGTAACAAAAACCCAATCCAAAAGGCGGAGCGTGCTCCGCCTTTTGTGTATCTGCTCTATTGGAGGGACGATGAATAAAGACGCTATCCTTTGGAATCGCTATCAGGAATACCTCTGCCACTGCCCCGAGATAGGCCTCACACTTGATATCAGTCGCATGAAGTTTCCCGACGGCTACTTTACGCAGATGGATGCTGCCATACAGGGCGCCTTTTCTGAAATGCATGAATTGGAACGGGGGGGAATAGCCAATCGTGATGAAGGGCGCATGGTTGGCCATTACTGGCTGAGAAATCCGGCCCTTTCCCCGTCATCAGACATCAAGCAGGAGATTGAAGCCGCCATCGAGAAGATCATGGTATTCTCTTCTAAAATCCACGCCGGTGCCATAACTGCGCAGAATCGGTCACCGTTTAAAAACGTTCTTATCATCGGCATCGGTGGCTCTGCATTGGGGCCACAGTTCGTGTCCGATGCGCTGGCATCTTCAACCGATCGCATGAAAGCGTATTTCCTGGATAATACTGACCCTGATGGCATTGACAAAGTATTTGCAGAGCTTGGTGCAACTCTTTCACAAACATTAGCGCTCGTCATATCAAAAAGCGGCTCTACCAAGGAGACCCGCAACGGGATGCTCGAGACCAAAGCGGCCTACCAGCAAGCCGGACTTGATTTTTCACGGCATGCCGTGGCAGTAACCGGCGCCGGAAGTGAACTGGACAGGTTGGCTCAGAACGAAGCATGGTTGGAGCGCTTCCCGATGTGGGACTGGGTCGGCGGACGAACTTCCGTTACCTCTGCAGTCGGACTCCTGCCGGCGGCACTTCAGGGGATCAATATCAAAGCGCTGCTCGAAGGTGCTAAAGCCTGCGATACAGCCACCAGCAGACGGGACACGATGAGCAACCCTGCGGCAGTAATGGCGCTGATGTGGCACTATGCCACCGGAGGGCATGGCACGAAAGACCTCGTGATGCTTCCCTATAAGGACCGCCTGCTGCTCTTCTCCCGCTATCTGCAGCAGTTAATCATGGAATCGATCGGCAAGGAGCTTGACCGTGATGGTGCAACAGTCAATCAAGGGTTGACCGTGTACGGCAACAAAGGTTCCACCGACCAGCACGCCTATGTGCAGCAGTTGCGGGAAGGGGTGGCAAACTTCTTCGTCACGTTCATCGAGGTCTTGAAAGATCGGGAAGGAAGCTCGCTGCGCGTCGAAGAAGGGATCACCAGCGGAGATTTCCTCTTCGGATTTTTCCAGGGGACGCGCACAGCGCTCTATGAGAACGGCCGGGAGTCAATGACCCTCACCATCAACCGGATTGATGCCTATACAATCGGCGTCCTGATTGCACTTTTTGAACGGGCTGTCGGTTTCTACGCCAGCCTGATTAATATCAATGCGTACCACCAACCCGGCGTGGAAGCCGGTAAAAAAGCGGCCGGCACCGTGATTGCTCTCCAGACATCAGTGATGGAACTGTTGCAAGAGGAGCAGCGCGGCATGACAGCGGAAACGATCGCCGCACGGCTCGGAAAACCGGATCAAGTGGAAATGGTATTCGCTATTCTGCGCCATCTGGCAGCCAATCAGGACCGGGGAATTATACAAAGCAGCGCCGACCGGATGGCGGAGGTAACCTTCCGAATTGTTGGATAACCGGTTTCCGTCCGGAGAGGATCCTTTCCGGACGGAAACTAGCTGCCCTTCGGCTTCAATCTGCGCGTTGGAACGGCGCTCCACGGATCATCAGGCCAGGGATGTTTGGGGTAGCGGCCTTTAAGTTCCTTTTTCACTTCGTTGTATGAACCATCCCAAAATCCACGTAAATCGCGGGTCACCTGTATCGGCCTTCCCGCAGGAGAAAGCAGGTGCAACAATAGCGGCACCCTGCCGCCACATACGGACGGCCCGACAGCCAGACCGAACAGCTCCTGTAGTTTCACCGCCAATACCGGAATTTCACCGGAATAATCGATCCTGACCCGCGAACCACTGGGAACATTCATATGCGTCGGCGTGAGATCATCCAGTTCACGTTGCTGGCGATAATCAAGACGCTGCTTCAGGATAGCGGCAATATCCAATTGGGCCGTCTTTTTGGCTGAGTTGACCCCATCAAGATACGGCGCCAGCCACTCTTCAAGCGTATCACACAACACAGCATCAGAAACGTCCGGCCACTCCCGCTCCGGAAAGGAAGTATGCAACAACAGCAGACGTCCTTGCAGCTGGCGCACAGCTTCATTCATCGACAGGAGCGCCAATCCCGACGCGCGCACCGCAGCGATGACAGCCGGCACCACCTGGGATGCAGACGGAACGACCATCTCGGCTGACAGCTGAATACTTCCAAGGCGCTCAAACCGCCTAGCGATTACCCGCCCCTCGCGATTATCCCAGTTTACTTCTGTTTCAGACCGTATATGCTTCGCACGCTCCTCGCGGATTACAAACTCGGGTATTTCAGCGGCAAGATGAATGATTGCTTCAGCCTGTTTTCCGGCATCAAGCGCCAGCGCCACAATATACTCAGCAGCTCTTACTCCGCTCCGCTCCGAAATGCGAGCGCCGCGACCGCTGGCGAGCAGATACCCGCCAATGCCATTTTCCCTGCGTCGTGCAATACGGTCAGGATACGCCGCCAGCAACAACCGGGAAATACGGTCATCATCATTCCCGTCACACTCTTTTTCCGCAGTGGGAAGAGCCAGAAACCGCTCCAAGTGGCGAGCAACGCGCTCAATGTTTTTTATGGCGGCAAGATCCATCCTGCGATCGTTGCGCCCTGTTGACCGCCAGTTTTTCAGAGCCTCCAGGCGATCTGCAATGTCCGAGCGGCTTGCCGGTGCAATGCTGCCCGCCTCCGCACGGAACAGATCGCGTTCCGAAAGGAGCGCGGCAATCTGGCACCCCAGGGCGGGGCAGGCACGTTCTTTCGAGCAAAGGAGCAACCGGCCAAGACGGGGATGGAGCGGCATCCGCACAACTTTTCGGCCAAGCTCCGTTATCCGGCCGGCATCATCAAACAGGTCCAGCTCGACAAGCAAGCGGTGGGCTGACTCCAGTGCTGCTGCGGGCGGTGCGTCAAGCCAGCCAAGCTGCATAGGGTCGGTAACACCCCACGCCGCCAGTTCAAGCAGAAGCTGCGACAGGTCGGTGACAACAATCTCGGGCGGAGTGTGCGCTGCCATTGCATGAAGTGTGTGGGACGAATAGAGACGATAGCAGACACCGGGAGCGGTACGCCCCGCCCGGCCGGCGCGCTGCTCGGCCGAAGCCCGTGATTCGCGAACAGTGATCAACCGGTTCAAACCGTTTCCCGGATCGTACTGCAGTCGCCGCGACACCCCACAATCAATAACTGTCCGAACACCTTCAATGGTCAGACTGGTTTCTGCAATGCTCGTGGACAGTACAATTTTACGATACGGACCTGCCTGAATAACCTTCTGCTGCTCGGCGATCGACAGATCACCGTAGAGCTGGCAAACCACAATAGACTGCTGAAGAGCTCCGGATTCTGCCAGCTGGGCGGCACAGGCGCGAATTTCTCCGGAACCGGGCAAAAACGCCAGAATATCTCCTTCCGTTTCGTTCAGTGCTCGTATAACCGCCGCAGTCATTCGCTGTGATAGTCGTGCATGCCCTGTATCATCAAGGTATTTCATTTCAACAGTAAACGCGCGCCCCTCCGAACTGATCACGGGTGCGTCATCAAGTAAACGGGCAAGCGGCTGAAGGTCCAGCGTCGCAGACATGACTATTATCTTGAGATCGGTGCGCAGTTGCTGCACCTCACGGCAGAGAGCCAGCCCGAGATCAGCATGGATGCTCCGTTCATGAAACTCGTCAAAAATGACCAGCGCCACACCGGCAAGCTCTGGATCATTCTGGATCCGGCGGGTCAGAATCCCCTCGGTGACCACCTCAATGCGCGTTGCTTTTGAAGTGCAGCTGTCAAAGCGGATAGAGTAGCCAACCGTCTGCCCGACTTCTTCACCGAGGCAGCTTGCCATCCAGCGCGCAGCTGACACTGCGGCGATCCGTCGGGGTTCCAGCATGATGATGCGACCGGTTTCCGAGGGAAAACTATGGAGCAGCGCCAATGGAACGCGCGTCGTTTTACCCGCCCCCGGTGGGGCGTGTAGAATAATACTTTGATGTGAACGGATAGTCTCGATTAGGTCGGGAAGGATACTGTCAATCGGGAGTGTGGTCAAAGCAGGGTACATATAATAAATACGACCAGTGAAAAATGGTGGGCACAGTCGGGGTCGAACCGACGACCTGCCGATTAAGAGTCGGCTGCTCTACCAGCTAAGCTATGTGCCCATTTAGATAGCGATACATCGAGAGACTCTTCTACGCTCCTGTAACCAGCAAGTCAAGTATGACATAAAAACGCGGCATATCAACTGGATATACAATTACAAATCTGCTTTTATTCGTTCATTGCCCCGGTACGATACCCCTGCAGGTCGAGCGCCACATAGGTAAAACCAGCAGCTTTTACCAATCTGATAACTTCGTCCCGCAGGATTCCGGTTGCACGTTCAAACTCCTGTTCACCCAGTTCAATCCTGGCAACACTTCCATGATAACGCACCCGTAACGTCTGGAATCCCAGTTCTCGCAATGATTCTTCCGCCAAACCAACCTGACTGATTCGCTCAGGGGTAATTGAAGTACCATAGGGAAAGCGGCTGGAGAGACAGGCAAGAGCAGGTTTATCCCAGGTCGGCAATCCCATTTCACGGGAAAGATCGCGAATATCCTGCTTGGTGAAACCGGCTTCCTCCAACGGACTGCGTACTCGCAACTCTTCCGCCGCTATCCGCCCCGGACGGTGATCGTCAGCGTCGTCAACATTGGTGCCGTCCAAAACATACCCCAGACATTCCCGATCAGCAATTGCCCTCAGTTTGCCAAACAATTCTTTTTTGCAGTAATAGCATCGGTTGCGAGGATTGTCACGGAACTCCGGGATGTCCAGCTCCTCGGAGATGATCACCACATGCCGTCCGCCAATCTGCTCAGCCACTACGCGAGCTTCATGAAGTTCTCGATCCGGGAAAGTTTGGGACACAGCAGTAACTGCCAGCGCCCGAGAGCCCAATACTGCGGTGGCTACCGCAAACAGCAGTGCCGAATCAACCCCGCCCGAAAAACCGATTACGCACCCACCCACGTCGGCCAGAATTGTGCGAAGCTTCTCTCTTTTATCGTTCAGCATCGCATTCATCATCTACTCCAATACTTCAACTTACAGTATGTAATCAGTTGAAAGAAAATGTGATTTACGTTCCCGTACGATAGTTGTAATAATTTCACGATTGGCATCGGTTTCCCGCGCCGCCACTACGATCCTGATTGAAAATATCCGCAGAGCATCGGCAACAGACTGGGCTCCGTCGGCGGAGTTTTTACGTCCATTAAACGGGAAGCTATCCGGGCTTCGTTGGCACTGACTATTGATGTTGATGCGGCAGACCTGGTTCACAAGTGCATCAACCAATTGGGCCAGCAGATCTGAATTCCGCCCGAAGATACTGGCCTGCTGACCATAATTTGATGCCACGACATACTCAATCGGCTCCCGGATATCGTCAAACGGCACGACCGCAATAACAGGACCAAACTGTTCTTCGTTATATATCCGCATGGCAGGGGTAACCGGGTACAACAGTGCCGGGTAAAAAAATGAACCATTACTGGTACCACCGCCGGGATTCACAATCCGGGCACCAAGAGCCCGGGCATCGCTGACCAGCCCTTCCAGATATGCCGGTTTTTCCGGTTCCGGCAGCGGCGTAATGGTAACCCCCTCCTCCCACGGCATGCCGCATTTGAGGGCACCTATACCACGGGACATCCGCTGCAGAAAATCATCTGCTATTGAACGATGTACAAACATAATCTTCAGCGCGGTGCAGCGCTGGCCGTTAAAAGTCAGACTTCCCTGGATACATTCTGCTACAGCCAATCCGAGGTCCGCGTCAGGCAGGATGATCGCCGGATTTTTGGCGTCCAACCCCAGCACGCAGCGGAGGCGGTGAGGACGAGGATGAACAGCGCGCAACGCATCAGCAACGCGATGAGTGCCGATAAAGCCAAGCACATCCACCTGCCCGGAGGCCATCAGTGGAGGAACAACGGTTTCACCGTCGCCGTAGACCGTATTGACGACACCGGCGGGAAAAGAATCACGAAACGCCTCCAATAGCGGTTGAAAGATCAAAATACCGAAGCGGGGCGGTTTCAGCACGATAGTATTACCCATTACCAGTGCCGGAATCAAAGTCGTAAACGTTTCGTAGAGGGGAAAATTATAGGGTCCCATGCACAGGACCACACCCAGCGGAGCGCGGCGAATCTGCCCGATGATCCCCTGTTGAATGACAAAACGGGATGATACCCGGTCAAGCTCTTTAAGCGCTTCAATCGTATCACGGATATAGGTCACCGTCCGATCGAACTCGCGCTCCGCCTCCTGCAACGATTTGCCGACTTCCCACTGCAGAAGTGTTACAATCTCCGCTCGTTTCTGGAGCATGGCAACGGTAAATCGCTGAACACTCTGAATTCGTTCGCCCACTGACATCGTCGGCCATACACCACGGCCATTTGAATAAGCCTGTGCCGCCACAGCAAGTATTTCAAGTGCCGCCGTTTCAGTCAGCAATGGAGCTTCTCCGACAAGTTTCTGCCGAGCTCCCTCTGAGGAACGTATCCGGACCGGCGAACGGACCTCCTGCAACGCCCCATCCCAACGGCGTAATTCACCTTGTGTCAGGTAATAATTCTGCCTGATCGGATGACAGATTCGATACTGTTCGGGGATTTGATCCTCGTCCGGAAATAACACTTCAATATCACGTGGCATGAGATTCTTTCGTGGGTTTTTAATAGAAACTGCTTCCTGATCTCAAAAAGCAGTGGCCTGCGAATATATCGCAAGCCACTTATTATTACATGGCGAACCCGGCACCATTCTGGGTGCGTAACACATCAATCAGAAATTTATGCAAATATACTGGCATCCATCCTCTATGGTCAACAGAAAAGCCGCCTTTGTTTAAACAAGCGGCTCTAGTGTTACGTTGGCAGCATCGACTGCGAAATGAGAGGCTTCCAGTATATGCCGGGGTAATATTTTGTTGTATCTGACAAGGCTGTTCTTCGCCTCTTGTTTGCAGTTGGCAGACTTCAAAATATCTGCAACAGTAACTTCAAGGAAATTGTGACGGTTTTTTTTTCTGTTCAATAAAAGAACCGCTGTACGCAATACCGTTGATAAGGACTTTGATCTCTTTCTTCTGATTTTGCAAAACGTACACATCAGGCATAAAAATAGCAAAACTATAGGCATACGTACTGCAAACAAAAACTTTGCCGTTAGTAAAGGTCAAGGCCGTTGTGGCGTCACATCCTTTAAATTGGCCGACAACGTTGGTCGTTTCTATAACCTCGTACCCTTCAGTGGCCAGTGACTTAAGATCAGCGGAGAATACCACCCCGCTCGTCGTCATCATCAGTAAGACTGCGATAAAAATAATCACCGCTTTCATGGCCTCTCCCTTCACCCATGGTTTCTCTGGTAGCTTCCTGCCATACGACCAACGATACCAGCAAAATGTTGAATTGCAATTATTCCAGCACCTCTCTGAGCACATCATGTTGAGTGCCCGCCCATTATTTCTTCCAATCGGATGTATCCAAACATATCCTGGATTTGTCCGCTAGCAACGCTGGTTAGCCACATCGCCTCGTAGTTAAAACAGCAGGGAAAGCGCATGAAGCAGAAGGCCGATAATGCCGCCTACCAATGTTCCATTCATACGTATAAATTGCAGATCGGAACCAATACTCAACTCAATTTCACTGACATAGTCATCATTTTCCCATTGTTGCACAGTCTCTGAAATATGCTTTGCAACAGCATTTCTCAGTGTTTCTCCATAGTTACTCACCAATGTTTCAAGGTGTTCATTTAACGTTTCTTTTAATTCCCGGTTTTTTGACAACGTATGTCCAAAACCTGAAACAGCCTCAACGAACTTCTCCTGAACTTTTGAGTGGGGCTGTTTCAGATCATTGCTCAACCAGTTTTTAAGATCGCTGCCAAGATTCTTCACATAATCGGATAAAAATGGGTTTTGCACTGCTTCAAGCTTTATTGCTTCTATCTTGGCCCGCAATATGTGGTCATATTTTAATCTGGCAATTAAATCTGTCACAGCGGAATCAAATGTATGTCTGAGCTCATGGGCAGGATCTGCGTTGACATCCTGGATATATTCATTAATCTTTTTAACAATCTTTTCTCCGGCTCCTTTTGAAAACTGGTCCCGGTTAGGAATAAAGACGCTAAGGAGCGGATATTCTTTGGTAATCATGGTATCAATTGAATCAGACAGTTTTACTTGAGCATCCGGAGTTGAAAGCCACACGGCAAAACGATTCAGCATTTCATCAAGAACTATTTGATGACGGTCGTTATTTCTGAGAGTATCAAGGAGAAGGCCTGCTGAAGAAGAGAGGTCAAAGTTTTCAATCCGGTCGCACAACGCCGCTCTCAGTATTTTTTGAACACGGTTGTCATCGATAAAGTCCAGGGAATCGGAAATTACTCGGGATATTCCTTTAGCCAATCCATCAGCATTTGTTTTTGACATTAAATATTCCGTGAGACGTTCAGCCGGATTCAGTTCTCTCAGCTTGTTTATTAATGTCTCGGGCGCAAGAAATTTATCCCGGATAAAATCGGCCAGATTCCCGGCAATTGCATCTTTCTTGTTTCTAATTATTGCCGTATGGGGGATCGGAACGCCCAAAGGGTGCTTGAAAAGTGCGACGACGGCAAACCAGTCGGCAAGTGCGCCAACCATGGCAGCTTCTGAAAAAGCGGCAACCCACTCCCATACGCCAATCCCTTTGTGGATACGTGCAACCACCAGCAGTACGGCAGCACCGATCATCAATCCTGTGGCGATGGCTTTGTTCCTGATCAGCAAACTCTTTCTGGTATCCACGTATCAACTCCATGTAATTTTTTTATGTAATAGTGTTGTGAGACCGTACCCCTCTCGGAGTGGTTGCGCTATCAGCCACAAATCAGGGGTCGGGCAAACTTATGGATTCTAACCGATGGGGTTTGGTAAAGTCAACCAAGCAAGATTACCTTTCAGGGCGATTGCTTATAATATTCCATGATACCGAGTAGTTATTTTTGTGTATTAACACCAATATATTAAAGTCTGACTGACCCATACCGATACAGTACTGTGAATCCATTATGTTAGG
>JABBNX010000263.1 GCA_019352135.1 Pseudomonadota bacterium | reverse complement strand
CAGCGACAACGCATCGGCGCCGGCAGCTTCGCATGCCTTGGCCATGACCACCACGTCGGTCACGTTGGGGGAGAGCTTGACAATCAACGGCTTTTTCGTCGCAGCACGACAGGCTGACACGACCGAAGCCGCACAGTCGGGATCGGTGCCGAAGACGATCCCCCCCTGCTTGACATTCGGACAGGAAATATTAACTTCCAGAGCCGTCACCTCGGCAATTTCATCAAGGCGGCGTGCCATTTCGGCATATTCAGCAACAGTGTTGCCGAAAAAGTTGGCAACAGCCGGTGTGTTGACCGTGCGCAGAAAAGGGACTTTTTTGGCAATAAAAGCATCAATACCGACATTTTGCAGGCCGATGGCGTTCAACATTCCGCCGGGTGTTTCGACAATGCGCGGTGTCGGGTTGCCGGCTCGCGGCTTGAGAGAAAGTCCTTTGGTCACAAAGGCGCCGATCGATTCCAGATCGACGTATCCGGCAAATTCCTCACCGTACCCAAACGTGCCGGAGGCGGTCATTACCGGGTTTCGGAGCTTCATCCCGGCCAGGTTGACAGTCATATCAGGTTTCATGGCAGGTTTCATGGCAGGTTTCATGGCAGATTTCATGGCAGATTTCATGGTCACTCCTCCCACTTCAGTTCGCCTGACTCAAAAACCGGTCCCTCGGTGCAGACACAGCGAAAATCTGGTGTCTCCGGTGAATGGGAGTGCCCCGGGGCAACACAGCCAAGACAGGCTCCGACCCCACACGCCATATACCCTTCCAGCGAGACCTGGCAGGGGATACTGCGCTGTGCCGCAATTCCCGCGACAGCGTTCAGCATGCCGTGCGGGCCGCAGGCATAAATAGTTGCTTTTCCCTGCAACTCATCCAGCCGCCGCACCAGTGCCTCAGTCACCAGGCCGCGCTCACCCAGCGAGCCATCCTCGGTGGCGGTATAACATTCGACGCCGAGCCGTTCGAATTCTGTGATGCAGAGAATATCGTCCCGTGTCCGGCCGCCGGCAAAGAGCCGTACCTTTGAAGTTGCAGCCAGTTCTTTTGCCAGCAGGTACAGCGGCGCCAACCCGACCCCGCCACCGACAATCAGCTTTTCTTCTTCCACCTCGCCCAAGTCAAACCCTTTGCCGAGCGGAGCGAGCACATCAAGCAGGTCGGTTTCATGCAGAGTCGCCAGCATGGCAGTACCCTTCCCCACCACCCGGTAGAGCATTTCCAGGTATGGCTGCGGGTTCGCACCGCTCTGAGCCGGTACATAGGTGCCGACATCAAATATTCCGAACGGCCGCCGCAGCAGTGGATCAATGGCGCCGTTGACACGCACCATCATGAACTGGCCGGAACGTGCCGCTGCGCATTCAGGTGGAGCGGTCATGCGCATCCGCCAATAGCCGGGTGAGACCTCCACATTTGAAAGAATAAGTGAAGTAAACTGCATCAAGAGTTCTCCTTAAGTGGTTTTTCCATCAGAATTGCATCTTCGGTCGACTCATAATATCCGGCCCGAATGCCGACGCGCGTAAAACCAAGCTTCTCATAGAGCGAAATGGCGGCAGCATTGGATGCACGCACCTCCAACGCCATTATCTCAGCCCCTTTTTCAAGCGCCTGCGTTGATGCGTGATCAAGCAGCATCCGCGCAATCCCCTTGCCGCGATGGGTCAGTGCCACTGCGATGTTCAATATCTGCGCTTCTTCAAACAGCGACATCAGACAGACATAGCCGACGACACTCCCCATTTCAACGGCTACAAATGGCCACGAATAGCGCGACATCAATTCATCCCGGAAATGTTCATGGCTCCAGGGTGATGGATAGGAAGCAATTTCTATTGCCATGACAGCATCAAGATCATCTTCAATCATCGCTCGGACATGAATCTTCGGCAGGTCTTCCATAGCGGGACATAATAAGCAAACCTTCAGCTCTTGTAAACGCTTTAAACTTATATTTGATATTGACAGCATACTTACTATCTGTATAAATATAATAACTCTACTTACGAGGTATCCCTTTGATGTATAACATTGAAAACAGTATCGGATTCCTGCTCTCAAAGGCCTACCAGCGCGCCTGGGCTATTATGAGAGAGGAAATCGAGCCGTACGATCTTACCCCTCCGCAATTTGCCCTTCTCTCGTTCCTCTGGCTGCAGGATGGCTTGACACAGGTCGAGCTGTCTGAAAAAGGGCAGATAGACCGTTCCACCGTTGGCGGGCTCATTGACCGTCTGGAGCGAAACGGTCTGCTTGAACGACGGCAGCACCCGCAGGACCGCCGAGCACACAAGATTTATCTTACCGAACACGGCAAAGAGATGGAGGATACCCTGACGGCATGCGCCGGTCGGTCGTTGCAGCGGATTACCGCCGGGCTGAACGAAAATGAGCTCACAGAGCTCAGACGGATGCTGGAAATCTTACGCGGGGAACGGAGGGTCTATGAAATTCCTTCATGCTAGTCTTATCGGGGTTCTCTTCCTCGGCATGGCATCCAACTCCTGGGCCGCACAGCTCTCCCTGCGGGCGTGCCTTATCAAAGCGCACGACAATAATCCGGCTCTGAAAAGTATCGCCTGGGACAGCCGCATTGCCGAAGAAAATGGCCGTCTGGCCTCGGCTGCCAGATATCCGCGTATTGACGCCACCGCCGGTTATACGATGCAGATGGATCCGCAGGCGGTAAAAATCGACGGGTTCACAGCAGAAACCCAGGAGCCGGATTTTGCTACCGCCGGTCTTGCGGCCACCTATACATTGTACGACTTCGGACGCCGCGATGCCCGGATCCGGCAGACAGACGCATATACCAAAGCAGCGTCGCAAAGTTTCCTGTCAACCAGCGGTGATTATGCCTTGCAGGTAATCGCGGCATACTTCGGAATTCTTGAAACGCAGCGCCTGATCCAGGCGGCAGATGAGGAGGTCGCACAAATAACGGAACATCGCCGCATCGCCCAGGTTCTCTTTGAGGAGGGAGTCGTCACCCGCAACGATGTTCTGCAGGCTGATGTGCGCCTCGCTTCCGCCCGTCAGAAACAGCTGGCTGTTATCAGCAAACGTGATAACGGCTGGTTGCTGCTTAATTTCCTCACCGGCAGTGACCCCGGTTTCCGTGGCGAGCTGGATGACGCGACGACGCTTATCAATTCCCGCCAGAATACTCCGGAGACCCCTGATATTCTGGGTAACCGTCACGACATCAAAGCAGAGAAACAGATACTTGATGCCCGCGAGTTTGAGGTGCAGGAAAATCGCAACAATTACAGTCC
>JABBNX010000262.1 GCA_019352135.1 Pseudomonadota bacterium | reverse complement strand
CCGTGCGATCCTTGGCCGCGACACAGCGGTTGTATTCGATCGCATAAACATGCTCGGCTGCAAACTTGCCAAAGACCTCGACGAGCGGAAAATAGCCACGAAGGAACTTAGCTAACTCGTCACCACGGAACTCGTGCACATGAAACCTGTTCCATGGCTTGGCACCAGGCTTGACCCGAATAGCGGCGTTGGGCGTAGTCAAGAGCAAGAGTCCGTCCGGCTTAAGCACCCGGCGAACCTCACTGAAATAGACATTGTAATCTGTAAGGTGTTCGATCACTTGAAAACTGGTGACGACATCGAAGGTATCAGTCTCAAAAGGGAGAGTAATGCCATCGACAATCTTGAACGACAGGTCGTTACGCCGGTATTTTGATTTGGCCGTTTCTATGGCTGTTGGAGACACATCTACACCGATGATGCTATTGCAAGACTGGCTGAGCAGATTGGTGCCGTACCCGCAATTACAACCAAGATCGAGAACTACTTTGCTGCTGACGAGTCGTTGTGCTCTTTCATAGTCTGACCGATGCATTAGATGGAGAACGTATTCTTCAATAGAAAAAAAGTGGTCATCGTTAATGATATCATGCTCTTCAGCTTGAAGCTTAATTGTAGATTTATTGTCCATTTTCCTCTTCCTCAAACTCTCACAACTTGCGATAGATAAATACATCTGCGAATGAGCCCTCATTACCAAACTTTGCTACAGGATACTGATTGGGTATAAACTCAACAAGCATCCATTCCGGTTTATTGATGCTAATCCAATTGGTAAACTTGCGATGTTTGACATGAATAGCCTGATTTGTTACGTTTTGATCTGTATCGGATGAATAAATAATTACAAAGGCTGAAGAAGCAGCAAAAAGATTACCCATGTACTTCTCATACACCGAATCTTCCACAAGATGATATATCACATCTAGACTTAAGGCTAACTCTGCAGTCTCGCCATTCCATTCCGAAAGATGATGAAATGTTTTTTTGTGTCGCTATTAAACCGCACCCGGCAGATTTCAACCGTTTTTTCGCTCACATCATAGCCGACATACTGTGGATAATTAGCGAGAGCCAACTGATTCCCATCGCCGAATCCGAATTCAATCACTGAACCGATACTATTTTTATCAACAAAACAATTAATGATTTCAGCCTTGAACTCAGCTAGACGATTATACGAACCTGCACCGGAAGTTCCGCCGTTCCGATATCTGCTATCCCAGTAGGTTGATGAATTGAATCGCCCTGGCGCACACTTTGATTTATTTGACAGCAGCCCGTACAATCTCATAATCGCTGGGACTTGTTTAATAAAATTTTTGATTGAATTAATCATGATAAATTAAGGTCCTTTTTTAAAACAATATTCCTCGCCTGACGCAAAAGCTCCGGATTCAGTTTATAAGAAATGAGCACGTAGGTTAGAACCATCGCGCTCGAGGTTAAAGCGAGCGTTAGCCACAAAGGCTTATCAAGAGAAAAGTATTGAACAGGTACGCCGATACCTGTTATGGCAAGCGTTGCGAGCAATGAATGCTTGATTCCATCGAAAAAATCTTTTAACTCTATACAGGTACCCGCTATGGCATAGCGCATCAGAGGATACATCATCAATGCAATCGCTGCGGAATATGCCCACGCGACGCCAATAACACCGAAGGGCAAGCCGACAAAAAATGAAAATACTATCCACGAACAGCCCATCAACCCCCATTTAAACATCCGTTTAGTCCTTCCCAATGCTGTGTACAACACCCCGGTGATATTCCCAATAGGCTGAAAAAACGCTGAGACCGCAAGTATGGAGAAAATCGGGACCGCACCTTCCCATTGCGAACCAAGAAACAACAAGATTATTTCGCGACGACAGACAATCATCCACGCGATGAGCGGGAACGTAACAAAGGCAATCACACTTAATATTTTGACGAAAAATGCACGGAATTGTTCTGGATCATTTTGTAACCGGCACAGAGCCGGTGTAGCAATGGCGGTAATAGGCCCATTAATCTGTTGCAACGGCATAAGCAACAGGCTGTAAGCCTTGGCATAGAGGCCAAGGGAGTTGCTACCCCAAGCATAGCCAATCAAAGTATTATCGGCATTTCGCGCAAAATAATTGACAAAGTTGAACCCGGTCAGATATCCACCGAATTTGAGCATACTACGCGTACCAACGCCTCGTTTTGGCAAGCCAGGAACCCAGCGGCAGTAGACCCAGCTCAAAATTGCACTCACAAACTGGTTTACTGCAATTTGCAGGATCAATGCCCAGTAGCCCATCCCTGTTAATGCTGAACCAATTGCTGCTGCAAGTGCCAGTAAAGTCGAAATTATCTGGATTTTTGCCAGCACGCCAAAACGCATCTGACGACGCAGCAGGGCTTGATGTTGTACGGCCAACCCATCAAAAATAAACATGCAGGCGATGGCTAGGGTAATTGGTTGAAGTCTCGGCTCGTGATAAAACTCAGCTACTAACGGTGCCAATGCCGCCACGGTAAGCACCAAAAACAGGCTTAGGGCAATATTAACCCAAAATAGCGTGCTCACCTGTTCATGCGTCACCGTGTCCCTTTGTACCGTTGCCATAGATAGGCCAGCATCCTTGAACATGGCCAATAGTCCAGTTAAAGCGGTAACCATTGCGACTAGGCCAAAATCGGAAGGAGTGAGAAGCCTGGCCAGAATGGCGACCGAACCGATACTGAGGACAAAGCTAAACCCTTGGGCCCCAAGCGTTGCGATGCCTCCACGAATTGTATGACCTTTTATGTCATCATGCAGGTGCTCGGTATCAAATTGGTTTTGTTTGGTCACTGTTCTCACAATTGGTCTTGGGGGTCAGACCAAGCTACATATCTAAATTATAAGGATTAAGTCAAAAAAATAACCGTTATCTGAGCTTAAAAGCCTCTTTTGGTGGTCAAAAACACTATTGTAAGCGACAGGTTCTTCTCTCAGTACATACTGATCATTGCTCTGCTCTTCAACTCTTCTGCCTAGTGCCTTGATCCAGCCTCTGAAGGGGACATCCATGATAAGTTTTGTCAAGGGGAAAACGGAGGTTTCCCTTAACTTCCCGTGCTGCCACCGGTAGCCTTGCTTTACTCCTTCATGCGCTCCAATCCTTTTGATCTTTTCTTGATGGTCCACACAATTGCGATCATGCGACCAGACATCCATGTGCCGCCTTTGGAATATCCGCGGCAAGAAGTTCCCGATCAAACATATATGGCATCCTGCTCTATTCTCTGTTTAAGTGTAGCGTTCATTTTATCCCTCAGCCTTACCA
>JABBNX010000261.1 GCA_019352135.1 Pseudomonadota bacterium | reverse complement strand
AACTGGAAAATCACCTTGGCGGCGATTAGAACCAAACTGGAAAATAAGTTTGGCGCCGGAGGTGGCAAATTAACTTGGCGCTAACACCTCACAAACTGGAAAATTACCTTGGCGCTCGACAACATTGAAGCAATCGCCCTGATCACCTTTTGATCGACTGCCTCTACTAAACAGCATGGGGAAAGAATAGTGATAGTTAAATTTATCAGGTGAAAAGAGCTCTCCACAAAGACTGTGGATAACCTGTTGATAGAGAGAATTGGCCTCACAGAATACCATGAATTGTTGAGGTTTTTATCGGTTTGCATAACGAATAAGAACTTCTTGTAACCACTTGATTTTGCGTGTCAATGGTTATTTTTACCTGTATATGATTCACATTATTCTGGGAGGATAGCGCAGCTTCTAATGAAGATGCAACAGAGTGGATAACTTAGGGAAAAACTTGAATGAGGCATGCTCGCCACAGACAGAAATTATGATCTGCCTTTATGCACGTATGGATCAAACTTTCAGATCATAATCCCACCATGTTATCTGAATCAGCGATCAAAAGATTGATTGCTCTGAACGAGTCAGTTGTCATATCCGTCATTTCGGGTTATTTTACCAGTAATCAGTCATAAATATGCAGAGTGGTGTAAAAGGCTTTATTGTGGGAAGCTGGAGAAGTCGCGGATAGTGGGTAAAAATTTAGCACATTGTGAAATGAGATCAATCATGAAAATAAATAATCTTCTCATTAATCTTCATAACAGCGTTGACGCCTTCTCGCTTAAACCACGTCATGTCGAGTTTATAGGCGGCAATCTTCCTGAAACGCCTATAATCATCGCAGATGAAAATCGTGATTTTCTTGAAAAGCTCCCGGAAGCAGATTGTGTTCTAACATGGGTGTTCAAGCCAGAATGGTACGATCGCGCCCCGAAGCTGAAAATGCTTTTTACGCCCGCCGCCGGCCATGATTGGGTCGCCGTGGACCCAACCGGCCGCGTTAAGACCTTTTATGGCACTTTTCACGGTCGTATCATGCGCGAAAGCCTTCTTTTAATGATTCTGCACTTCAACAGAAAAATGGGAAAGTCCATTGAAGATCAGAAGAAGAGGATCTGGGGACGCCTCGGCTACAACGAAAATGTAGCACTCTTCAGCCAAAAGGTGTTGATAATCGGTTATGGGGCACTCGGGCGGTCGATGGCAGAGCTGCTGAAGGCATTTGGAGCAAAGATTACCGCCGTCAAGCGCACTACGGCCGGATTCGAGCACAATCCCACCGTTGACAGGGTAATTACCTTTGACAGCCTGGAAGAGGAACTCCCGTTCGCTGATCACGTGGTTTTTGTGTTGCCGGGCGGGGTTGAAACCGACGGCATTTTTACTGCACGTCATTTCAATGCCATGAAGCCGGGGGCGTATCTGTACAATCTGGGGCGCGGCAACTGCTACCGGGAGGAAGACCTTTTATTTGCCCTCGCGGATGGTCCTCTCGCAGGCGCCGGACTGGATGTCTTTGCAGAGGAACCGCTGGCTCCAAGCTCGCCTCTCTGGGAACAGCCGAACCTATTGCTAACGCCGCATTCCAGCGCTATCACCAGAGAGTATATTGATCTCTTCATTCAGGAATGGCTTGGGATAGTCCGGGAGATGTAATAGACGAATAGCCTTTCCAAAAATCAGTATGCTTATCCCACTGCCATGGCCGATTTAATGGCGCTGTCGCGCCACGCGCCCTGCCGGGTGCACACAACTATAGACCCTCCGAAAATCCGGAAGGTCTATAGTTTCGCCAGCATATGCAGTGAAAATGATCAGGCTTGTGCAGACCAAAGCCCGTGCAGGTTGCAATATTCGCGGGCTGTCAGTTTTTTTGCAGAAACATTGAATGTAGCGGTCGGCGCATCCCCCGGTTTAAGGAACTGACGATATGCCTTCCCGTCGGCGATCAATTCGATCCACTCAATGTAATGTTTTTCTTCCATCGGATGAGCAACAGAACCGATGGTCACTTTTACAAAACCAGCGCCCACTTCAATTACCGGAACATGCTTCTCCTTGGCGGCGTCAACAGTATTTTCCGTCATAAGCTTCATCGCTTGGCCACAACAGAAAAGCTCACCATCTGCGGCACGAACAACTTCAACAATATTTCCGCACAACTCACATTTGTAGACTTCAAGTAGCTTTGCCATAATTTTTCTCCTTTTTTTGCTGCGTAGTAGTAGCTCCTGAAAATTCCACTAGGAAATCAGGGCTCTGTTATTTACCAATTTTCGCCAAGCAGTTCAAAATGCGCTTTTGGATGGATGCATGCCGCACAAACTTCAGGCGCCTCTTTGCCTGTGTGAAGATATCCGCAGTTACGACAACGCCAGACCGCATCGTCATCTCGAGAGAACACACGACCGGCCTCAATATTTGCCAGTAAGTCGCGATACTCTTTTGGTTCCTTTTATCGAATCCGCCATCAGTTCTCCTCATGGTTATTCAAACACGACAGATATGGTCTTTTATACCGCACTTATTTTTTTTTGCAAGCATGAAAATAAAAGGGGGCGCATTTCTGCGCCCCCTTTTATTGCGTTAATTATTACGTTCGTACAATTACGACAGCTGACGACCACCAGCAGCAGCCCATTTTTCGAGCATTGGGGTTGTAACTGATTTAGGACGCTCAATAGCGTAGCCAAGTCCGCGGTCCCACGTGATGTTAGCCATGCAGCCAAGTGCACGCCCTACGCCGAACAGAACGGTGTAGAAGTCATATTCGCGGAGACCAAAGAAGTACTGAATGACACCAGACTGGGCATCAACGTTTGGCCACGGGTTCTTGGTCTTGCCATGCTCAGTCAGAACGCCCGGAGCGACTTCAAAAATCATGGAAACAACCTTGAACAATGCATCGTCCTTGAGGCCTGGGGTAGCGAGGCAGAACTCACGCTGAGCCATGTAGCGCGGATCGGTCTTGCGCAGAACGGCGTGACCGTAACCGGGGATTACCTGGCCGGCATTGAGTGTATCCCAGAGAGCTGCTTTGATCAGTTCTTTGGTGGGTTCAACATCTTTACAGTATTTGGCCTGGAAATTCATCGTCCAAGCAAGAACTTCCTGGTTGGCGAGGCCGTGCAGCGGGCCAGCCAGACCGTTCAGACCTGCAGAGTATGCATAGTACGGATCGGACAGTGCCGAATGTACCAGGTGAGTGGTGTGAGCCGATACATTGCCGGACTCATGATCGGAGTGCAGGATAAAGTACATACGTGCAACATCCTTGTACTCTTCACTCTGGCCGATCATATGGGCAAAATTGGCACCCATGTCAAGTGTCGGAT
>JABBNX010000260.1 GCA_019352135.1 Pseudomonadota bacterium | reverse complement strand
CAATTCCCCGGACGGGACTTTAACCCGTTAGATATTCAACTGTTACTGCGTACGGCCACCCCCCTTTTCTTCAATGGCAAATTTTTTGACGCTGACCGCCACAGAGAAGGGATTTATGGATACCGATTCTATATGGACCGTCCGCCCGGTGCCTTGCTGGATAGCCTCTATAGCCTTGTTCTTGACGAGTATCGGCAGGATAGTCACGCTGAAAACGATCAGCACCACAATAATTACGGCGGCAATAATGGCCATTTTTTTCTGTTTCGACATGGAGCCCCCCCGCGAAGTGGCAGTACAGATGTCTATAAGTTCATATACTATCCGGGCGACGACAGGGTGTAATTTTTACATCGTCAACCAACCGAAGCTTAATTACACCAGTCAGTCCCAAGAGCGCGCTTGACCTGAATCAGCCAACAGTAGTATATGAATATGCTCAGAATACTTGATAAAAGGATTATAGCATGTCTAAAGAACTCGCCAAGGGGTACGAGCCCCATGATGTTGAAAAAAAATGGTACACCGAGTGGGAAACGAAGGGGTACTTCCATGCCGCCGCTACCTCGGACAAAAAACCTTATTCCATAGTGATCCCTCCGCCAAACGTAACCGGCGCCCTGCACATGGGGCATGCCCTCAATAACACGCTGCAGGACATCCTCTGCCGCTGGAAACGGATGCAGGGGTATAACGTCCTCTGGATGCCGGGCACCGACCATGCCGGTATTGCCACCCAGAACGTGGTCGAACGGCAGTTGACCGCCGAAGGAAAGGACCGTCATGATCTGGGGCGCGAAGACTTTATCGAGCGGGTCTGGAAGTGGAAAACGGAATCCGGCGGCCAGATCATCGGCCAGCTGAAACGCCTGGGCGCATCGTGCGACTGGGAGCGCGAGCGCTTCACAATGGATGAAGGGCTCTCGAAAGCGGTGCGTACCGTTTTTGTTAAACTGTACGAAGATGGCCTTATTTACCGCGACAACCGCCTGATCAATTGGTGCCCGCGCTGCCACACCGCTCTTTCCGACATCGAGGTCGAGCATGAAGACCACAAGGGGCACCTCTGGCACATCCGCTACCCGGTAGTCGGCGAACCGGGACGCTTTGTAACCGTGGCGACAACCCGCCCGGAGACCATGCTGGGCGATACCGCCGTGGCGGTGCATCCGGAAGATGAACGGTACAGCGACCTCGTTGGTAAAAAAGTACTTTTGCCGCTCCTCAACCGAGAGATACCTGTTGTAGCCGATGACTATGTGGATCGCGAGTTCGGCACCGGCGTGGTGAAGATCACCCCGGCGCACGATTTCAACGACTTCGAGGTCGGCCTGCGCCACGGCTTGGACAAGATCAACGTGCTTGACGAATCCGGCGTCATCAATGCTGCCGGCCACCAGTACGAAGGGCTTGAGCGCTTCGAAGCCAGAAAACGGATCGTGGCCGATCTGGAATCAGCCGGCTATCTGGACAAGATCGATGATCACGCCATGTCGGTCGGTGGCTGCTACCGTTGCAAGACCGTGGTCGAGCCGTACCTTTCCCTGCAATGGTATGTAAAAGTAGCGCCACTGGCCGAGCGCGCTCTTGATGCCGTAAAAACAGGCAAGACCCGCATCCTCCCCAAACAGTGGGAAAACACTTATTACGACTGGATGGAAAATATCCGTGACTGGTGCATCTCGCGCCAGATCTGGTGGGGCCACCGCATTCCGGCCTGGTTCTGCGATCATTGCGGCGAAATAACCGTCGCGATGGAAGCGCCGACCACATGCTCAAAATGCGGCAGCGACGAACTCCGCCAGGAAACCGACGTACTGGATACCTGGTTCTCATCGGCCCTCTGGCCCTTCTCCACCATGGGGTGGCCGGATCAGACGCCCGAGTTGAAGACCTTCTACCCGACCGCCTGCCTGGTGACCGGCTTCGACATCCTCTTCTTCTGGGTGGCCCGGATGATGATGATGGGGCTGCACTTCATGGATGAGGTTCCCTTCACCGATGTGTACATCCATGCTCTGGTGCGCGATGCCCAGGGGCACAAGATGTCAAAATCAAAAGGAAACGTGATCGACCCGCTCACGGTCATCGACCAGTACGGCACCGATGCATTCCGCTTCACGCTGGCCGCTTTTGCCGCCCAGGGGCGCGACATCAAGCTGGCCGAAGAGCGCATCGCCGGGTACCGCAACTTCTGCAACAAGGTCTGGAATGCAGCCCGCTTTACCCTCATGAACCTTGAAGGGTTTAATCCTGACAATGTACGCTATGAAACGCTGGAATTTTCCCAGGGGGACAGGTGGATCCTGCACCGGCTGAATGAAACAGCAAGGATTGTCGATGAGACGCTGACCAGCTATCGCTACAACGAAAGCGCGATGGCGCTGTACCAGTTCACCTGGAGCGAATTCTGCGACTGGTATCTGGAACTGTCCAAACAGGACATCTACAACGGCACACCCGAACGGAAACTGGCCACCCAGTATGTTCTCTGGTACACGCTCGAAAACCTGCTCCGCCTGCTGCATCCGTTCATGCCTTTCATCACCGAAGAGATCTGGCAGGCACTGCCGGGGACAAAAACGACTCCAACCATCATGCAGGCTCCCTACCCCGCCCCCCGTGATGCTTGTTCCTTCCCGCAGGACGCCGCCGACATGGAACAGGTGATGGCGGTTATCAGCGGGATTCGCAATATCCGCGGCGAGATGGAGGTCCCTCCGGCGAAACAGATCGCGGTCATTCTCTCCTGCGACAGCGAAGCGAGCCGGCTCCTGATGAAGCACAATGAAAGTGCCATCATCAGCCTGGCCAGAGTTTCCGACCTTGCCATCGGCCACAGAATCGAAAAGCCGGAAGACGCCTCCATACAGGTGGCCGGTGATATCCAGATATATGTTCCGCTCAAAGGAATGGTGGACGTCGCCGCCGAAGAAGAACGCCTGCTGAAAGAGATCGGCAAGATCGACAAAGAAATAGAGATGTTCTCCAAAAAACTGGAGAGCCCCGCCTTTGTAGACCGTGCTCCGGCCGAGATTGTCGCTAAAGAGCGCCAGAAACTGGTGGACGTAAACGGGAAGAAACTGGTACTGGAAGAGAGCCTGAAGAACATAAGAAAACTCAAATAGGTGCAACCATGCAACTGATCCAGAACGTCGCCATATTTGCCAAGGTCCATGACCCTCGCTGTCTTGGGGTTGCCAGCGACCTGATCAATTGGCTTGAGGAGCGCGGCTGCACCCCGATGGCCGAATCCGAACTGACACACCAGCTCGGTTACCCGAAAGCATTGGCGGAGGAAGAGATTCGCGATCAGGCTGAACTGGTGGTGGTTC
>JABBNX010000055.1 GCA_019352135.1 Pseudomonadota bacterium | reverse complement strand
GCCACCCTGGAAGAGGCCTTTATCGGCTATCTGAAAGAGGCTGATGCGAGCGACGCAACGCTGCCGGTTGCCAAGACAACGGCACCGCCGCCAGCCGCGCCAGTACGCAAATCCTTTTTCAGCCTGAGCCGCGCCGGAAGCTACAGCCTGCGAGAAACGCTGGAACTGCGGCGCGACCCGGTGCGAGCCACCATGGCGCTCCTGGGGACCGCCATCCTGATGTTCGTCATCGGCTACGGCATCAACATGGATGTCGAGAACCTCTCCTATGCCGTACTTGATCTCGATCAGACGGTGCTGAGCCAGAACTATGCCCTGAACCTCTCCGGCTCGCGCTACTTCATCGAGCGCCCGCCGATCTCCAATTACGCTGAACTCGATCAACGGATGCGGGCGGGCGAACTCGCGCTGGCCATCGAGATCCCTCCAGGTTTTGGCCGCGATGTGGAACGAGGCACGCCAGTGCAAGTTGGCGCCTGGGTGGACGGCGCCATGCCGCAACGCGCCGAGACCGTGCAGGGCTACGTGCAGGGCATGCACCAGAACTGGCTGCTGAATCTGTCGAACCAACGGCTCGGTCGGAACGCGGCAGTCGGTCCGGCAACCATCGAGACCCGTTTTCGCTACAACCCGGATGTTAAAAGCCTGCCGGCAATGGTGCCAGCGGTCATCCCGATGCTCCTGCTGATGATCCCGGCCATGCTGACCGCGCTTTCGGTGGTGCGCGAAAAAGAGCTGGGCTCGATCATCAATCTCTACGTCACCCCGGTCACCCGCAGTGAGTTTCTGCTCGGCAAGCAGCTCCCTTACATCGTGCTCGCCATGTTCAACTTCGGCTTGATGACGCTCCTGGCGGTCACGCTATTCGGCGTACCGGTCAAGGGTAATTTTCTGGCGCTGTCCGCCGCGGCGCTGCTCTTCGTCACGTTTTCCACCGGCTTCGGCCTGTTGGCTTCCACCTTTACCCGCAGCCAGATTGCGGCGATCTTCGTGACCATGATCGGCACCATGATTCCGGCGATCCAGTTCGCGGGGATGCTGAACCCGGTCTCCTCCCTCGAAGGCTTCGGCGCCTTCATCGGGCGCATCTATCCGGCTTCGCACTTCCTGACCATCAGCCGCGGCGTCTTCAGCAAGGCCCTCGGCTTTAGCGACCTGCACGCCTCGTTCTGGCCGCTCCTACTGTCGGTGCCGGTGATAGTAGGTTTGTCGATTATGCTGTTGAAAAAACAGGAGAGCTGACCATGCCGCATATCGCCACCATCTACCGCCTGGGGATCAAGGAACTCTGGAGCCTGGCGCGCGACCCGACCATGCTCGGGGTGATTATATATATGTTCACGCTGTCGATCTATGTCGCGGCCACGGCAATGCCGGAGACGCTGCACAAAGCGCCGATCGCCATCGTGGACGAAGATGGCTCGCCGCTCTCGGCGCGCATTGTCTCGGTCTTCTATCCGCCGCGCTTCAACCAGCCGGTGATGATCCCCCTGTCCGGTATTGATGCGGGGATGGACGCCGGGGAGTATACCTTTGCCCTGGACATCCCGCCCGGTTTTGAGCGTGACGTGCTGGCCGGCAAATCCCCCGCGATCCAGCTCAACGTTGACGCCACACGCATGAGCCAGGCCTTTGCCGGCAGCGGCTACATCCAGCAGATGGTTCTGGGGGAGGTCAGCGAGTTTGTCCAGCGCTACCGGGACAGCTCCGTACCGCCGGTGGATCTCGCCTTGCGCGCCCGCTTCAACCCCAACCTGGAGCAGTCCTGGTTCGGCGCATTGATGGAGATAATCAACAACGTCACCATGCTATCGATCATCCTGACCGGCGCGGCGCTGATCCGCGAGCGCGAGCACGGCACCATCGAGCACCTGCTGGCCATGCCGGTCACCCCTGCCGAGATCATGCTGGGCAAGGTCTGGTCGATGGGCCTGGTAGTGCTGGGAGCCACCGCCGTCGCATTGACCGTGGTGGTCCAGGGCATTCTGCACGTGCCGGTCGAAGGTTCGGTGATGCTCTTTCTGGCAGGAGCGGCGCTACATCTTTTTGCCACCGCCTCCATGGGGATCTTTATGGCCACCCTGGCCCGCTCGATGCCGCAATTCGGGATGCTGGCGGTGTTGATCCTGTTGCCGCTGCAGCTGCTTTCCGGCGGCTCGACCCCGCGCGAGAGCATGCCGGTGTTCGTGCAAAACCTGATGCTGGCCGCGCCGAGCACCCACTTTGTTTCACTCAGTCAGGCCATCCTTTACCGCGGCGCCGGTCTGGATGTAGTCTGGCCGCAGTTCCTGGCGCTGGTCGTGATCGGCGGCCTGCTCTTTGCCATTGCCCTGGCCCGCTTTCGCAAAACCATCAGCCAGATGGCCTGAGCTTGTGGCGGGACGAAGATCTATCTGACGACCTGCCTGAATCGACCTGACCACCACTAAGTCAGTACCCTAGCGGACATAAAACGCCCCCATCTCGTTATTCGAAATGGGGGCGTTTTACGTATTGGCAACCTCTTGGCAATCAACGCAACAGGCCAAAGGCACAGGTTATTTTATGGACAATTTATGGACTATGGTCGATGAAAAGCGGTCAAATTCGGTCAAAAAACGTCGTAATAACTACCTCTATCATTACAGCAACTATAAACATATAAGTGACTTAATAATAATATGTCTTACAATGTTATACAACTCTGCATAAGCCCGTCTTAACCTCAGGTTAAATTCCAGATCATCATTTCCAGTATATCCTTCCAGCTCTTGCCGATCTCGTTGACGACAGTCGGTTCAAAACCACAGTGCATCATGCACTGGGCGCAGCGGATATCTTTTCCTACCCCGTACTTTTCCCACTCGGTCTTTGCCATCATCTCCGCAAAGGTTGGATAATGGGCGTCTGTAATCAGATAGCAGGGTGCCTTCCAGCCGCGTGGATTGCGGGTCGGGTTACCCCACGGGGTACATTCCAGCTTCTTTTCCCCTTTGAGAAAGCGCAGGTACATCGGGGTTGAAAAGAAGCGATGTTTTTTGCTCATTTCGTATACTTGGGCAAACTTTTTCTCAATGTCGCGGCGCTCAAGAAACAGCTTTTCTCCAACCGCTTCATAACCGAAACCGGGAGCAACAAGCAGCCCGTCAACACCAATCTCTTCCAGGCGGCTAAAGAGCATCTCAATTTCAACCAGATCGGTTTCATTGAAAATCGTTGTGTTCGTACATACCCTAAATCCCAACTCCTTGGCTTTCTTGATAGCGGCCATCGCGGTTTTGAACGCACCCTTGCGCTCCAGGATACGGTCGTGGGTTTCTTCCAGGCCGTCAACATGAATATTAAGCGTAAAATTAGGGTGGGGTTTCATGGAATCCAGCGCTTTTTCAAGCAGGATACCGTTCGTACAGAGATAGATATGCTTGCCCCTCTGCAGTACTGCCTCAATTAATTCATGAATATACGGATACAGGAACGGCTCACCACCGGTTATGGTGACGACCGGTGCCGGACAATCATCCACCGATTGCAAACATTCTTCCAGGGTCATCATCTCCTGGATAGTGTCCGCGTATTCGCGGATCCTGCCGCAACCGGAACAGGCAAGATTGCAGAGGTGGGTCGGCTCCAGCATCAACACCAGCGGATACTTTTCTATTTTGTTGAGCTTGTTGCTGATAATGTATTTCGTGAGATCGTAATTGAGACGGAGTGGAAAACGCATTGATTACATTCCTTTGTGTATGTGCTCACCGGTAATGAGCTACAGTGTAATATGAAAAGGGACGATTGAAGCTATTATCGCTCCCATATTTCCTTTTTATCCTTGCCAAGATAGGCACGTTTGACCTCGGCATTCTCCAGCAGTTCATCCGCCGGACCTTCCAGAATCACCTTGCCGGTTTCCAAAACATAGCCGCGATCTGCCAGCTTGAGAGCCGCCTTGGCGTTCTGTTCTACGAGCAAAATGGTGGTGCCATTTTCTTGGCGAAGACGTTTCAGCACGTGAAAAATTTCCTGCACAACTAACGGTGCAAGCCCCATTGAAGGCTCGTCAAGCAGCAACAGCTTGGGTTTCGCCATCAATGCCCTCCCGATTGCAAGCATCTGCTGCTCTCCTCCGGACATAGTGCCTGACAGCTGTTTGCGACGCTCTTTGAGGCGGGGGAAAAGTTCGAACACCAGTTCCATATCCTTGTGGATGGCGGCCTTCCCTTCCCTGCTTCTATACCGCAGATACGCTCCCAGTTCAAGATTATCCTCGACGGAGAGAGGCTTGAATACCTGCCTCCCTTCAGGCACCTGGGATATGCCATGCTGCACAACCTTATCCGGCGAAAGCGCCGTAATGGCATCTTTGCGAAATACTATTTCCCCGGTAGAGGCTGGTATAATACCCGATATGCTGTTCAGGATAGTCGTTTTACCGGCGCCGTTAGCACCGATCAGCGTTACAATTTCGCCCTCTCCCAAATGCAGGGAGACATTTTTGAGCGCATGAACTTTACCGTAGAAGGTATTGATATTTTTTATACGCAGCATCAGTCGTCATCCCCGAGATACGCAGCAATGACTTCAGGGCATTCCTGTATTTCACGGGGTGTGCCTTCAGCCAGTTTTCTGCCGAGATTAAGAACAACGATCCGGTCACAAATATCCATGACCAGTTCCATATCGTGCTCGACCAGGACAACGGTAATGCCAAGATCCCGGATTCGTTTGATCAGCTGAGCCAGGGCTACGGTTTCCTGACTGTTTAGTCCGGCCGCAGGCTCATCCATCAGGATGAGGCGCGGCAGGGCGGCCAGCGCCCGGGCTATTTCCAGAAGGCGACCTTTCCCGAACGGGAGACTGCCGGCGGCATGTTCGGCCAGATCGAGAATACCGGTAAATTCAAGCCATTTTACGGCACCTTCACGGATGCGGCGCTCTTCGGCACTACTCCAGGGCATTCTGAGCGCACAAGCCAGCAGGCCGCTGGAACTCTTGGTGTGCATGCCGACCATGACATTTTCCTGCACCGTCATGCCTCCAAACAGTTCGATATTTTGAAATGTCCGGACCATGGCATGCCGGGCCAGTCTCTCCGGCGAAAAACCGGAGACATTTTTCCCCTCCAGCAGTACGGTGCCGGCGGTCTGCTTATAGATGCCGCTGATGATGTTAAAAAGTGTCGTCTTGCCTGCTCCGTTCGGACCAATAACCCCGGTAATATCACCCTTTGCAATTGAAAACGATACTGCATCGAGTGCCGTCACGCCACCAAATATCTGAGTGATCCCGGAAAGTTCAAGCATTACCGCTCTCCGCTTCCCGTTTTACAATCTTCCTGAACAGAGCGGGAATACCGCGCACAAGTCCACCCGGCATGTACATCACCATGATCACCAGCAGACCGCCGTACACAATTATGTCGTAATCATTGGCGCCGCGAAGAAATTCAGGCAGCAGGGTAAGCAAAGCGGCACCGAGGAACGAACCATAAATACTCCCAAGCCCACCGATTACCACCATTGTCAGCAACTCGATCGAAAAGTTGAATCCGAATGTTGTGGGGGAAATAAACGTCATGGTGTGTGCATAAAGGCTTCCTGCCAGAGAACAGATGATCGCGGAAAGGGCAAATATCTGTACCTTCAGGTGACGGGCATTGACCCCCAGAACCTGCGCGGCGATTTCGGAATCATGCACCGCACGCAAGGCGCGTCCGACTCTCGACTGAGCTAGATTCATCGAAAACAGCATGACCGCCAGAGTCACGCCCCAGATCAGATAGTAGTTTTTGACGTCAGTATCAAAAACGATGCTGCCGAGCTGCAGATTTGGAATTCCTGACAATCCGGAAGGACCGCCGGTCCATTCATACGTCTCATTGAAGATGATGAAAAAAATAATACCGAGGCCAAGCGTTGCCATGGCCAGGTAATGACCTTTGAGCTTCAGAACGGGAAAACCGATCAGGTAGGCCAGGCAGCCGACCACGAGGGCGGCAACCGGCATGGCTTCCCACGGGTTCATGCTGAAGGTGGTCGTCATGATACCGGACAGGTATGCGCCAAGGCCGAAGAAACCGGCATGACCGAGAGATATCTGTCCGGCATAGCCGAGGAGCAGGTTAAGTGCAATCGCCAGCATGGTGTTGATGCCGACAAACACCAGCACGTTCATCAGATAGCCACCTCTGAAGAACTGTGGAGCCAGCATGACCAGCAGCGAAAAACCGGCGAATAGCAGAAGGTTTCGTTTCATGAGGTCAGACCCGCTCCGAATCGGCTTTGCCAAAAAGCCCCTGCGGTCTGAAAAACAGTATCAACAGCAGGATTATGAAGGCAATTGCATCCTTGTAGCCCGAAGAGATGAGACCGGCTCCGAGCGACTCAAGCACACCCAGTAACAAGCCGCCGATAACCGTAGAAAGGCCACTGCTCATGCCGCCGATAATGGCGGCACAAAATCCCTTTAAACCGAGCATGACGCCGACATCGTAGGCGGTCATTGTCAGCGGCGCAATGATGATACCGGCTACGGCACCCATTGCCGAGCTGATGATAAACGAGAACATTACCATGCGGCGCACGTCGATCCCTACCAGCCCTGCTGCCCGCCGATTATAGGAACAGGCCCGCATGGCCTTACCGCTGATGGTATGATAAAAGTAAACCTTGTTGACGGCGATTATTATCAGGGTTATGGCAAATATCCAAAGATGCTGCGGCAAAATGGTGGCCCCACCGATGGCAATCGGGGTATCACCGGAGAAGGAGGGAACCGCATGGGTATCCTTGCCCCACACGAGCATCGCAAGGCCGCGAATCAGAATACTTCCGCCGATGGTAATAATCACCAGGTTAATCGGCGTCGGCTGCCGGAGCGGGCGGATCGCCAGACGCTCGAAGAGCATGCCAACCAGCGTGGAAGCAGCAATGGCACAGGGGATTGCCGCCCAGAGGGGCAGTTTGAGAAACTCCAGGCATGACAGCGTAAACAGGCCGCCCAGCATGACGAATTCACCCTGAGCAAAATTGATGATACCGGTCGCGTTGTAAATGATCGAAAAACCGATACCGATCAAAGCATAGATGGCACCGGTCGATAAACCGGACAGAGTGTATTGTAGAATCTGATCGAACTGCATTATACCTCATACATGTAGGGGCGAACGGACATTCGCCCCTACGGAAAAATCATTTCGAAATATACTATTTTACTATCTTCCAGTCTTTATTCTTGACCTCTACCAGCACGAACGCATCCTTACCCAAACCGGCATGATCATGAGCCGAATAATTGAAGGTACCCCCAATACCGGCAAAACCTCTGGTATTCTCAATGTGATCGCGAATTGCTGCCGCGGTAACAGCGCCGTTATCGATCGCATTCCTGATCAACATGACGGCATCCCAGGCGTGCCCGCCAAAATGATCACCTTCCGTATTGTAATGCCTCTGATAATCTTTAACGAAGGCCATCAGGGATTTTTTCTGTTTATCAGAAGCGGGCAGCATATCAGCAACAATAACTTTGCCTGACGGAAGTTTTATACCTTCGGCAGCAGATCCGGCCAATTCAATAAATTTCTTTGACGATACTCCGTGGCTCATGAACAGAGGTGTTTTAATGCCAAGCTGGCGGACATTTTTTGCCACAAGGGCCGGTCCGGGATTGGTGCCCCAGCAGATGATGGCCTGGGCATGGGAACCGCGGATTTTTGTCAGTTGTGCGGTCATGTCAGTATCTTTTGGCCCATAGGTATCATCAGAAACAACGGTGATCCCGTATCTGGGAGCCTGAATTTTCAATTGTTCACGACCTGACGCGCCAAAACCGTCAGAAACAGTCAGCAGCGATACTTTGGTCAGTTTCCTTTTCTGCAGATATTCATATATTTTGCCGACCGCTAACGAATCATTCTGAGCGGTTTTGAAAACCCATTTTTTAACCGGATCAGTAATTTTACTGCCGGCGGAGCAGGAAATCAGGGGAATCATGCTCCTTTCCGCCACCGGGATCACCGCCATGGTCTCACCGGTCGTACTCGGTCCGATGATGGCAACCACCTTGTCGTCCTTGATCAGCTTTGTTGCCAGCTGAACAGCCTTTGTCGCATCACCGGAAGTATCATATACCACCAGTTCAAGCTTGTGCCCCTTGATTCCGCCAGATTTATTAATCTCATCAACCACCATTTTAGCGCTGTTGCGTTCCGGCTCACCAAGAAAAGCTGCCGGACCGGTAACGGCAAACAGGGCACCAATCTTGATCGGTGCGGCGGCAAATGCATTGGCAGAGAACAGTACGGTAACTGCTGCAATTACAAAGTTCATAACTTTAATGTTCATGGTAAATCTCCCTGGAACCTTTTGAGTTATTTAATCAGCGACCAGTCGCCTTTGACAATCTTGACCATCTCAAAAGCCGTAAGATCAAGGCCATTATGATCTTTCGGAGTCATCGTAAACACGCCGGATATGCTCACCAGCTTTTTGGTCTGTTCGATTCCGGCTCGAATCTTTTCGGGTGTTGAACCAGACTTTTTGATGGCGCTTGTAGCAAGCAGGAACGCATCATACGCATACCCGCCAAAAGTAGATGCTTCAGTTCCATAGGTTTTTTTGTACGTCTGGTCGTACCCTTTCAGCAACTTGTACTGCGCATCACTCTTGGGTAGCGCATCATATATGGCGAGTTTGCCTGCAGGAAGCATAATCCCTTCAGCCGAATCGGCGCTGGCAAGTTCAATATACTTTTTGGAGGCAACGCCGTGGCTCATGTAGAGCGGTGTCTTAAGTCCAAGCTGTTTGACGTTCTTGGTTATGACGGCCGGCCCCGGGTTGGTACCCCAGCAGATTATCGCATCGGGCTTGATGCCGCGAATCTTGGTTAACTGGGCGGTCATGTCGGTATCTTTCGGGCCGTACACCTCATCGGCTACGATGACAAAGCCTTTCTTTTTGGCCAGAGCCTTTATCTGCTCACGGCCGGAGGCTCCAAATCCGTCTGTAACCGTCAACAGGGCGATACTTTTCTGCTTTTTACTCGCCATGTAGTTAAGAATCTTTTCGGCGGCGATATGGTCATTGGCCGGAGTTTTGAAAACCCAGTGCTTGACCGGATCGGTGATTTTGATGCCGGCAGCGCAGGAAATCATGGGGATTTTCCATTTTTCAACGACCGGGATAACCGCCATGCTCTCGCCGGTAGTGCTTGGCCCGAGAATGATGCTGACCTTATCATCCTTTATTAATTTAGTTGCCAGCTGAACCGCTTTGGTAGCATCACCGCCGGTATCATAAATAACGGCTTCCAGCTTTTGACCGTTGATGCCGCCCTTTTCATTCGTCTCTTTTACCAGCAGTTCAAGGGTCTTTTTTTCCGGTTCGCCGAGAAAAGAAGCCGGCCCGGTAACGGCAAAGAGAGCGCCGATCCTGATGGATCCGGATGCAAACGACACGGTTGCACAGACGAGGCTCAAACAGATACTGCTGAACAGCAACGACATCTTTTTCATTTCGACCTCCGATGATTTTACCTACATGTTGTACAGGCGGCTTCCCTCAAGCATGTTAAAATTTTTATTCTTCAGGACGTCAATTGCTTTGTCAGTTTCATCAAATCTGAAGATGATGACGGCGTTACCGGCACAGCGTTCAACAAAGGCATACATGTACTCGACATTGATCGCTTCCCGGTCAAGTGTCTGCAGGATAGCGGATAAACCGCCCGGACGGTCCGGCACCTCAACTGCGACCACTTCGGTATTGTTGACGGTGAAGCCGTTTTCTTTCAGTACTGACGTAGCCTTTGCCCCATTGTTGACAATCAAACGCAGGATGCCGAAATCAGATGTATCAGCGAGCGAAAGCGCCCGGATATTAATTCCGGCTTCGCCGAGTATGCGGGTGATTTCAGCCAGACGGCCGGACTTGTTTTCGATGAAAATAGATATCTGTTCAACTTTCATGATGTACCTCCGGTAGAGTGGGCGCGGCATCAGCGCCCCTACAAATTACGGTTATCGATCACTCGCTTGGCTTTGCCTTCGCTCCGCTGAATCGTCTTCGGCTCAACCAGTTTTGCCATGCAGGTAACTCCCAGCATATCCTTGATCTCTTTTTCGACCCGCCGTGACAGGGCCTGTAATACCTTGATCTCGTCCGAGAACAGCTGTTCACTGACCTCAACCTGAACCGTCAACGTATCCAGCGTCCCCACACGATCAACAATCAGCATATAGTGTGGCTCAATTCCCTCGATGCCGACCAGAATTGCTTCGATCTGAGAAGGGAAAACGTTCACCCCCCTGATTATCAGCATGTCGTCAGAACGGCCGCTCATGCGGGTAATGCGAGCATGGGAGCGGCCACAGATGCATGGCTCATACGTCAGGCTGGTAATATCGCGGGTGCGGTAACGGATCAGCGGAATCCCCTGTTTGGTAATAGTGGTAATGACCAGCTCGCCGCGCTCACCTTCAGGAAGACGTTCTCCTGTTTCCGGGTTGATGATCTCCGGGATGAAGTGATCTTCCCAGATATGTAGCCCCCGCTTCGCTTCGATGCACTCGATGGCAACGCCCGGTCCCATGATCTCGGACAGGCCATAGATGTCAATCGCCGACAGGTTGAGTTTTCGCTCAATCTCGGCACGCATTGACTCTGACCATGGCTCGGCGCCGAAGATCCCAACCCGCAACTTCAGGTTTTTGAAATCAATTCCTTCCGCCTGTGCCTCTTCAGCCATGAAGAGCGAATACGAGGGCGTGCAGGTCAGGACGGTGGAACCAAAATCCTGCATGATCATAATCTGACGCTTGGTATTCCCGCCGGAGATCGGAATGACGGAAGCTCCCAACAGTTCGGCGCCGTAATGAGCACCTAAGCCGCCGGTAAACAGTCCATAGCCGTAGGCGTTGTGAATGATATCGCCTTTGTGGGCTCCGGCGGCGACGAACGACCGCGCCATGAGTTCGGACCAGACAGCAATATCCTTCTTGGTATAACCGACGACAGTCGGCTTGCCGGTCGTCCCGCTTGACGCATGAATGCGGACAATCTCATCCATCGGGGCGGCAAACAGGCCGTAGGGATACGAATCCCGCATATCCTGCTTGGTGGTAAATGGAAGTTTCTGCAGATCTTCCAGGGATGATACAATGGCAGGTTTAATGCCTGCAGCATCAAATGATGCTTTATAAAACGGGACGTTATTATATACTCTTTCAAGTGTTGATTGCAGCCGTTTCAGCTGCAGGGCTTCAAGAGCGGGACGCGGCAGGGTTTCAAATTCTTCGTTGAAAAACATACGGCTCTACCTCTTTAGCAAAGAATATGGGACGATTGAACATCGTGTCCCTATAACATGTGTCCCATCTGGAAGGCACGTTTATTGACCTCCAGCGCCTTGGCCGGCACCATCTTTTCCAGAGCTTTTAACCAGTATTCCTCGGCAATATCAAGCCGTCTTGAAACCGCGCCCAGAAGGACAGTATTGGCGGCACGGACGTTGCCGGCATCAGTTGCCATTTTCTGTCCGTCGACCAGCAGAAAATCGGCAAACAGCGTCTTTATGTGTTCCGTCAACCCCTCGGGATAGACTTCCTGCCCCATCAATACTGACGGAGGCGATATGCGCAGGTCATTGGCCACCACAGTGCCGATGCCCGGTTTGAGAAGCGGCAGAGATCGAACCGTTTCCATCAATTCAAAACCGAACAGAATATCCCCCTCCCCCTCCGGGACGATCGGAGAAAAGACCTCCGTACCGTAACGAACATGGGAGACAACGCTGCCGCCTCGCTGGGACATGCCGTGAATCTCACTTTTTTTTACGTCAAAACCGGCCAGCATGGCCGCTTCGGACAATATTTCGGAAGCCAGCAGAATGCCCTGCCCGCCAACCCCTACCAGAAGAATGTTTTTGATCTGTGCTTTCATTGTTTACTCCCGATCGCATCGAACGTGCATAACTGGCGACAGACATCACAGCCGGTGCAGAGCAGCGGATCAATGCGGGCCTTACCCTTCTTGCTGCCATCCCCCGCCGGAAGCCATTCAATAGCCGGACAGCCAATTTTCAGACAGGCGCGGCAACCGGTGCATTTATCTGTATCAACCGCATAGACCGGCCCTTTTTGAAAGACATCCTCGCGTTTAATGAGCACACAGGGCTTGTTCGTGATAACCACCGAAGGCTCGGGGCGTTCCATCTCCTCTGAAATCACCCGCTTGGTTTCTTCCAGATCAAGCGGATTGATGACGCGGATATTTTTGACTCCGAGCGCCTTGCAGAGCAGCGGGATATTTATGGCATGGGCCGGATCGTCCATCAGGGTAAATCCTGATGCAGGATTATCCTGCCGGCCGGTCATTGCGGTGATGCTGTTGTCAAGTATGATCACCGTTGCGGGCGAATTATTGTACACCATATCCATCAGGCCATTCATTCCGGTGTGCAGGAATGTGGAGTCACCAATCACCGCCACAATTTTTTTCTTCTCCTCATCTGAAACAACCTTGGTCACTCCGGTTGCCATGCCGATTGATGCTCCCATACAGACACAGGTGTCCATCGCGGATAACGGCGGCATGAAAGCGAGTGTGTAACAGCCGATATCGCCGGTGACATACGCTTTAAGCTGGTTAAGGGCATAGAATACGCCGCGATGCGGACAGCCGGGACACATATTGGGGGGGCGGCCCGGCATCTGCTCAACCGGTATGGTCGCGGGTTGCGGCAGTCCGAAGGCGCTGCGGAGCCGTCCCGGAGTAAGTTCGCCGCATAGGGAAATGATCTCTTTGCCGATGGCAGTGAGTCCCATGGCCTTAACCTGGTCTTCAATAAAGGGATCAAGTTCTTCAATCACATAGAGCGTATCGACCTGTGCTGCAAATTCACGGATCAGATCATGTGGAAGCGGGTGTACCATGCCAAGTTTGAGGGTCGAAGCATCCGGTAGTACTTCCCGGACATATTGATAGCAGATGCCGGCGGTTATGATGCCGATCGAACGATCACGAATCTCCAGACGGTTCAACGGCATCGTTGCAGCAGCTTTAGAAAGATTGACAAGATTCTGTTCGACCAGCGGATGACGAACACGGGCGTTACCCGGAAGCATGACCAGCTTGGCCGGATTTTTTTCAAGTTTTGGCAGCGGCAGATCAGTCACCCGCTCACCCAGTTCCACAATCGATTTGCCGTGAGAAATACGGGTACTGCTTCTGAGCATGAACGGAGTGTCATACTGTTCCGACAGCTCGAAAGCGAGCCGGGTAAATTCCTTGCATTCCCGCGAATCTGATGGCTCCAGCATTGGAACCTTGGCAAATCGGGCATAGTTGCGGCTATCCTGCTCATTTTGTGAAGAGTGCATCTCCGGGTCGTCGGCAGCAACCAGCACCAAACCACCCCGCACACCGGTATATGAAAGGGTGAAGAGCGGGTCAGCAGCAACATTAACACCGACGTGCTTCATGGTGCAGAGTGCCCGTCCACCGCCAAACGAAGCGCCTATTGCAACCTCCAGCGCCACTTTTTCATTGGGTGCCCAGGAGGAATTGATTTCATTATATTTCAGCGTATTTTCAAGAATTTCAGTTGAGGGGGTACCGGGATAGGCACAAGCCACGAGACAACCCGCTTCATAGGCGCCGCGGGCGATGGCTTCATTGCCGGAGAGGATTTCTTTCATCAGTGTTGTCCTTGTCACAATCCGAGTGTGATGAATAATAGCGGGTGACTATACTGAAAATGCCGTGGAAATGCAATTTCTTTGCACGATTTAGCCGATAGTTACTTTAATTTGTTCAGATCAAAAAATTTGGCCGACTTCCCTCTCTGCTTGACAAAGTGTCCTCACGAGGTCAATAATTCGCATTTCTGTATATCCAATTTGAAGGGAAGCTTATCATGCGCATTGAAAGCGATTTCCTCGTTATCGGCAGCGGCATCGCCGGTCTCTCCTACGCCCTCCAGGCAGCCGATCATGGCAGCGTCGCCATTGTCACCAAACGTGATATTTCCGAATCTGCAACCAAGTACGCTCAAGGCGGCATCGCCACCGTGTATTCCGACGACGATTCTTTTGACGCTCATGTTGAGGATACGCTCGTTGCGGGGGCCGGCATCTGCCATGAAGATGTCGTCAGGATGGTGGTTGAAGAAGGACCGCAGACGATTCGCAATCTTATTGATTGGGGAGTCAAGTTTACCACCAGCGGCGAATCATATGACCTGACCCGAGAGGGAGGACACAGCGCCCGCCGTATTCTGCACGCTGAAGACATCACCGGACGCGAGATTGAGCGGGCGTTGGTCTATGCGGTCAGACAGCACCCCGCAATTACGATCTATGAAAACCATATCGCCATTGACCTGATCACCTCCGCCAAGATCGAACGGCGCAAACTGGAGCAGAACCGCTGCCTCGGAGCCTACGTCCTGAATATTGCCGACAATTCCGTTGTGACTTTCAGCTCAAAGATAACGCTCCTTGCCAGCGGCGGAGCCGGTAAAGTATACCTCTATACCTGCAACCCGGACGTAGCGTCCGGTGACGGCGTTGCCATGGCATACCGCGCCGGTGCCACGATTGCAAACATGGAGTTCATGCAGTTTCACCCCACTACCCTGTATCATCCTCAAGCAAAATCATTTCTCATTTCCGAAGCGGTGCGTGGTGAAGGCGCAATCCTGCGTCGCCGTGACGGCACGGCGTTTATGGAAAAATATCACAAACTAAAGGATCTGGCGCCCCGCGATATTGTTGCCCGCGCCATTGATCACGAGATGAAAACCAGCGGTGATGACTGCGCCTATCTTGACATCACCCACGAGCCGGCCGATGTCGTCCGTAACCGCTTTCCGAACATATACCAGACCTGTATGGAGTTTGGTCTGGACATGACCAAGGAGTGGCTTCCCGTCGTGCCGGCCGCCCATTACCTCTGTGGTGGAGTGGCAGTCAACTTTGATGCCGAAACAGATATTCCCGGCCTGTATGCGATTGGTGAAACAGCATTCACCGGCCTGCACGGCGCTAACCGTCTGGCCAGTAACTCGCTGCTTGAAGCAGCTGTTTACGCAGGTCGCGCCTACCGCCATTCCAGTGAAGCCGTTAAATCGCTTGCGAGTGACAATCGCGAAATTCCGGTTTGGGATTCCGGGACCGCCACCAACAGCGATGAGATGGTGGTCGTTTCCCAGAACTGGGATGAAATCCGGCGAACCATGTGGAACTATGTCGGCATTGTACGTTCCGACAAACGCCTGGCACGCGCCATGAGCCGTATAATGCTGATTCAGAGAGAGATTGAGGAGTATTACTGGAATTTTAATGTAACCTCCGACCTGATTGAACTGCGCAACATCGCCACTGTGGCGGAGCTGATAATCACCTGTGCTCAAAAGCGCAAGGAATCCCGTGGGCTTCATTACAATCTGGATTACCCTTTCCTTGATGAACTGGACGGAAAAAAAGACAGCTTTGTAAAGAAGCAGTTTTAAGGAGCGGCAACCATGGATATCAATGAAACCCGCATACGTATTGATTTGCTGGATGACGTGCTGTTGCGCATCTTTAACGAGCGTGCCAGACTGGCTCTTGAAATCGGCCATGCCAAGAAGGAGTTGAATCTTGCCGTATTTGATCCTGCCCGAGAAAAACGGATTTTTAACCGGATGAAAGAGGATAACCCGGGACCGCTGGATGATGATGCCATTGTCAGGCTGTTTGAGCGCGTCGTTGATGAATCGCGGCGCCTGGAACGCATCATGTCACACAAAGAAGAGCTTTAAAGGAGCGCATACATCGTGTTGATTATAATGAAGAAACATGCGGAAGAAACTGCTCTGGATTCGATCAAGGAATATCTGATTACCCGTGATTTTGACATTCATCAGTCAACCGGGGCCAACCGCACAATCATCGGCGTGATTGGCGACACCGAGACACTCAATGACCACGAAATCGAGACCATGCCGGGGGTCAGTCAAGTGGTGAGAATCAGGAAAGATGATTAGCGATCGGCCGCAAACCATTCACCGGAATGAGCCTTGCTTTACATGTGCGTCTAATCTTCAGGCTATTTTTATCCGAATTACACATACGAAATCAACATCCTCTGCTCCGTATGCGGCTTGATTTATTCTGTTCAACCACATCCTCTCTGGTCTCTGTCCGAAAAGGTTTCTTTTTCGCCTTATCTACGTTAATCTAGCAGGTTGCTTGTAAAGCCGGAGGCTTGCCATTTGAAAACAACTGACATACATACTTACGCGCTCGGATCGTCCAAAAGCCTGAAAGATATGTGCGAGAAATTAGGTGACCCCGGTTTTTGTTCGGACCTCGGCCTCCGCTATCCATATCTGGGCGGTTCCATGGCCAAAGGGATCAGTTCCGTGGCCATGGTGGAGGAATTAGGCCGGGCCGGCATGCTCGGCTTCTTCGGAGCAGCCGGTCTGCCGTTCAGCACCGTTGAAGCGGCAGTGGATCACCTGGTTGGCGCCGGTTTCCCGTGTGGATTCAACCTGATCCACTCTCCGCAGGAACCGGATCTGGAAATGGCTTTGGCCGATTTATACATCCGCAAGGGAGTACATCTGGTAGAAGCATCTGCCTTCCTTGCCTTGACTCTCCCCTTGGTACGCTACCGGACTCACGGTATCCATCGTCTCTCCGACGGCACGATTGTTGCTCCCAACAGGATTATCGCAAAGGTTTCCCGGGAAGAGTTGGCCGAAAAATTTTTTTCCCCTCCCCCGGATAAATTTCTGCGGGAACTGGTTGCCGAAGGTGCCATCACAGCGGAGCAGGCAGAGTTTGCATCCCGCATTCCCCTGGCACAGGATATTACCGCCGAAGCCGATTCCGGCGGACATACCGACAACCGCCCGGCTCTGGCCCTGTTCCCGACCATACAGTCGGTAGCCGGGCGGATGCAGGCCAACTATGGGTACGCACTGAAACTACGTGCCGGCCTCGCCGGCGGTATCGCCACCCCCGCTGCCGCGGCGGCAGCATTTGCCATGGGGGCCGCCTATATCATGACCGGATCGGTCAACCAGGCCTGCATTGAATCAGGGACATCAGACGTGGTGCGGCAGATGCTGGCCGAGACACGCCAGGCTGACGTGAGCATGGCCCCGGCTGCCGACATGTTCGAGATGGGGGTAACCGTACAGGTTCTGAAACGCGGTACCATGTTCCCCATGCGAGCCGCAAAACTGTACGAAATCTACCGAGCCTATGCCGGTCTCGATGACATCCCGGCTGCTGAGCGGGATAAATTGGAAAAGACTTTTTTCCAGGCCAGCCTGAACGATATCTGGCAGAGTACCCGCAGCTTTTTTCTGGAGCGTGATCCGCGCCAGGTCGAACGTGCCGAACGCGATCCGAAACACCTCATGGCGCTGGTTTTCCGCTGGTATCTGGGGCAGGCGGCTCACTGGGCCAAAGACGGCGAGAGTTCCCGCAAGATCGACTACCAGGTCTGGTGCGGACCTGCCATGGGAGCCTTCAATGAATGGGTTGCCGGCAGTTTTCTGGAAGTCCCGGCAAACCGGACAGTTTCAACTGTTGCCCTCAATATCCTTTTTGGTGCAGCGGCGCTGACCCGCGCCAACATCCTCCGCTACCAGGGAATCAATTTCCCGCCGGAAGCTTTACATACAGAACCACTCGAAAACACACAGATCAAGGAGTACCTTTCGTGAAACAGGAAGAATTGAATCGCACTATCCCCACCGGCGGAGTAGCGCTGGCAATCATAGGCATAGGTTGTCATTTCCCCCAGGCTGAAGACAGCACCGCCTACTGGGCAAACATCCGCGAGGGGATAGACGCAATCACCGACATCCCTGCAACGCATTGGCACGTGGCCGACTATTATAATCAGGATCCCGCCGCTCCCGATATGACCTATGGACAACGGGGCGGATTTCTTTCCTCTATCCCGTTTAACCCGATGGAATTCAACATTCCCCCTGCCACCCTGGAGGCTATCGATTCCTCCCAGCTCCTTGGACTCGTGACGACCGGGCAGGCTCTGAGGGATGCCGGTTACGGGGCAGACCGGGTCTACGATCGTAGCCGTGTGAGCGTTATTCTGGGTGTCACCGGTACTCTTGGTCTGGTTATCCCTCTGGGTGCCCGCCTTGGTCATCCCCACTGGCGAGAAGCCCTGAAAGACGCCGGCGTTGACGAGACAACCGCTGCAGATGTTGTACAGCGTATCTCCGATTCCTATGTACCCTGGCAGGAAAATTCATTTCCGGGACTACTCGGAAATGTAGTTGCCGGTCGTATCAGCAAACAGTACGATCTTGGCGGCACCAACTGTGTGGTCGACGCCGCCTGCGCCAGTTCGTTGAGCGCGCTGCATCTTGCCGGCATGGAGCTGGCCACCGGCAAATCCGACATGGTGGTAACCGGCGGAATAGACACCTTCAACGATATCTTCATGTACATGTGCTTCAGCAAGACCCCGGCGCTTTCAGCCACCGGCAACGCCAAACCGTTTGATGCAACCAGTGACGGCACCATCATTGGTGAAGGTCTCGGGCTGGTAGTCATCAAACGTCTGGCTGACGCTGAGCGTGACAACGATAAAATCTATGCCGTTATCCGTGGAGTTGGCTCCTCCAGCGACGGCAAGGGCGAAGCGATCTATACCCCCAGCGCCTCCGGCCAGAAAAAAGCGATCCTGGATGCCTACCAGCGGGCGGGAGTCACCCCGGAAAGTATCGGTCTGGTGGAGGCCCATGGTACCGGCACAAAAGTAGGCGACGCGGTGGAGGTTTCGGCCCTGCGGGAAATCTACGGCACGTCGGACAGACCGTGGTGCGCCCTCGGATCGGTCAAGTCACAGATTGGCCACACCAAGGCAGCCGCCGGAGCGGCCGGTCTGATCAAAGCGGCGCTGGCCCTGCACCACAAAGTTATCCCGCCGACCATCAAGGTGCAGAATCCGCTCAAAGAGGTTTCAGATGGCGGCACCCCCTTCTACCTGGCTGCGGAAAAACGCCCCTGGGTTTCTCCTGACGGCGCACCACGTCGCGCAGCGGTCAGTGCCTTCGGGTTTGGCGGTTCCAACTTCCACACCGTGCTGGAAGAGTACCGGCCAACAAGCAGCTCAGCAGACTGGGATGGCAACGTCCAGATCCTGCCATTTTCCGGCATTGATGCCACAGCCCTGGAGACGACACTCTCCGCAGTCAGTGTAGAACAGCCCTGGATTGATCTCCGGACGCAAGCCGCTGCCCTGCGCGCTGCCTATAACACTGAGGCACCCTGCCGCCTGATCCTTGTGGTGGAACGGGACAAGACCAACCTGAAATCGCTTCGTTCCAATGCCTGTGCCATGCTGCGCAAAAACCCCACGACCGCCTGGAACAGCCCGGACGGCGCCTACTATGCCACCGGACCGGTCGCAGGCAAACTCGGCATACTCTTCCCCGGGCAAGGAGCCCAGTACACCGGCATGCTGCGTGACTTGGCCTGCTCTTTTCCCGAAATGCTGGCGACGATCACTGCCGCAGAGACCGGCTTCACCACCGCGAACGGTGCACAGCTGAATGAGCTGATCTATCCACTTTCCTCCTTCGTGCCGGATAGCGCACAACGGCAGGAAGAGGCCCTGCGTGCCACAGATGTTGCCCAGCCGGCCATAGGTGCCGTCAGCCTGGGTGCCCTGCGGGTGATGGAATCATTTGGCATCACCGCGGAAGCGACCGCCGGACACAGCTATGGTGAACTTACCGCCCTCTGTGCTGCCGGCCGCCTGGACGAGACGTCATTCCATGCCCTTTCCCGGCTGCGCGGCAGCCTCATGGCCGGCGGAGACGGCGACAAAGGCAGCATGCTGGCGGTCTCCGCGCCATTGGCGGATGTCGAGCAGATGCTTGAGGAAGAGAAACTTGATCTGGTTATTGCCAATTGCAATGCCCCTACCCAGTACGTTCTTTCCGGCAGAAGTGATGAAACCGCCCGTGCCGTTACGGCCTGCAGCACCCGCAAACTGACCTGCAAACAGCTGCCGGTTGCCGCCGCCTTCCATAGTTCATTGGTTGCCGATGCCGCACCACCACTCCTGACAGCTCTGGCTGACATACACCTGGCACCAGGAAGCATCCCGGTCTTTTCCAACACGACAGCAGCCGAATACCCGACCAGTGAGATCAAGGCCAAGGAGATTCTGGCAGAACAATTGGCACGACCAGTTGAATTCGTTGCTGAAATTGAGGCCATGCACGTAGCCGGTGTCAGAACCTTTGTCGAAGTTGGTCCCGGTTCGCGTCTGAGCGGTCTGGTCAAGTCAATTTTGGGAGAACAAAAATATACGGTTGTAGCGGTCGATGCCTCCAGCGGCAAGCGCTCCGGTATTGCTGATCTGGCCCGCTGCCTGGCCCAACTTGCCGTACTCGGTCACTCTGTGCAGCTTTCCAGATGGGATGAAGGCTACAGTGCTCCGAAACCGGCCACCTCAAAAAAACCGCTCATGACAATTCCTCTCTGTGGCGCCAACTATGTCAAGCCGAGGACCAAGCGCGCAGCAAGTGCCCCCGTCACACAACGGATCGCCGCTCCGGCAGCCATCACATCAGGAGCCGTTGCCACGACGGCAAGTACCCCGGCCTCACGGGACATCCTGGCAGAATCATTGCGGATCACCCGTGAAGGGATGTCCGTCCTGCAGCGTATGCAGGAGGAAACGGCCCAGCTCCACCGCCGCTTTCTTGAGGGACAGGAAACGGCGAGCAAAACAATTCAGACTCTGCTGGAGCAGCAACACCGCATCCTTCATGGGGGCGCACCTCTTACATCAACTCTGCCTGCTCATTCATCAGTGGCATCCACAGGTGCCCCGGCAGCGATTGCACCCGTTTCACACCATGCAGTGGTTACGCCATCACCATCCTCATCACCTGGGCACAGCTCTACCCCGTCGAGAGCCCGCCGGCCCGCATGCAGTCGAC
>JABBNX010000054.1 GCA_019352135.1 Pseudomonadota bacterium | reverse complement strand
CGTCTGGGTGGAGCCGGAAATGTGGTGAATAATCTGGCGGCGCTGGGAGCACAGGTCTCTGTCTGTTCGGTCGTCGGCGATGATCAGAATGGTCGTGAGCTGCTGGGGCAATTCTGCTATCACCATATTGATACCCGGGCGATTTTTCAGGATCCTGATCGCAGAACCAGCCGTAAAACGAGAGTCGTTGCAGCTCATCAGCAGATCGTCCGTATTGATCGAGAATCGCGTGAAGCATTGCCGGCGGTTGTTGAACAGCAGCTTTGTACCTGGATAGCCACCAATGCCAAAGAATTCAAGGTTATCGTGCTATCAGATTACAACAAGGGAGTAGTGACTCCCGCCGTTATCGCCTCGGTAATTTCTGCTGCTACGGCAATCAACATACCGGTTCTGGTTGATCCAAAGGGGACTGATTATGCCCGCTATGGCGGGGCAACGCTGCTGACGCCGAATCGCAAGGAGGCAGAGGCTGCTTCCGGAATTCCCATTACAGATAATGCTTCTCTGGCGCAGGCCGCAGAGATTATCATGAATGAGGCTGGCTTGTCGCACCTGCTGGTTACCCGTAGTGAAGAGGGAATGTCGCTTTTCTCGCGGGAGAATGGCGTTGTCCATATCCCTACCGTTGCTCGCGAGGTTTTTGATGTCTCCGGGGCCGGTGATACGGTGCTTGCAGCGCTTGCAGTCGGCATCGCAGCCGGTTTCACCATGGCTGAAGCGGCTCGCCTGGCCAACGTTGCTGCAGGTATTGCCGTTGGCAAACTGGGGACCTCAATCGTTACACCGCAGGAAATCATCGATACTGTTTCACGGGCTCATAAGGACAGCTCCGCAAAAATAAAGAGCCTGGATGTACTGGTTAGCTTGATTACGGCGGAAAAAAACAGGGGCAAACGGATTGTTTTCACCAATGGCTGTTTTGACCTGCTACATGCAGGACACGTGAAATATCTGCAAAAAGCCCGGAGTCTTGGCGATCTGCTGATACTGGGGCTTAACAGTGATACCTCCGTGCGTCGTCTGAAAGGGCCGAAACGGCCATTGATTGATCAGGATGAACGCGCTCATCTTCTGGCGGCTCTGGATTGCGTTGACTATGTCATTATTTTTGACGAGGATACCCCCTTAGAGTTGATAACCGCACTTGAACCGCATATTCTGGCCAAAGGGGGTGATTATTCGCTGGATCAAGTTGTCGGAAGAGACCTTGTTGAAGCGAATGGCGGCCGGGTAGAGCTGGTTAACTTTGTGGATGGCAAATCAACAACGAATATTATTGAACGCATTCTTGAACTCTATTCAGTGGGATAGTTTCGCTGCCTTATTCTGGCGGTGGTATTTGCGCACGTCCATCCTTACCCCTCTCTAAAAACCTTACTATTCCTCTCTCGCCTGAATCTGGTATTGACATCATCTGGCTTATTAGTCTGGTTTTTGGCTCAATTTTCTGGTATGAGAACACATTCCTTGATTAATTGTATTGCAGACAGGAGCGGATATGGCCGATAACACTGAACCACGCAAGGAACTCTGGATATTGGGTATAAAGCCCGGTAGTGGACGTGAAGAGATCCTTTCCTCGTATCTAGGCGCAGGAGGGTACACCTGTAAGTTTGAACAGTATGAAAACCTTGAGGCAGGGCGGCCATTGGGGATTGTGCTGGATATTTCCCCGTTCTCTGAAGATGGATGGGGAATACTGCTTAAAATCAAAAACTCGCCGATAACCCGCGATATCCCGGTGCTACCGGTATTTCTCAGTGAAAAGGGGAAGGTCGGCGGAGTATTTCCAGTCGCCGGTTTTTTTACACTTCCGGTTGATGCGCAGTACCTTCAAAATCGACTTGCTGTCTATGGGTTGACTGAAGAAGCTGAAACCTGGGATCTGCAATCGCTGGTGGTATCGCGGAGCGGAGAAGAAAAACTTTCCAAGGCGATCGAAGCGTTAGGATTCGAGGTTATCAGAGGGTATACCGGCAAGGAAGCGTTGGCCCTTGCTTCCATCCATCCAGTGTATATGGCATTTTGCAGCCAGATGCTGCTGGATATGTCGGCATTCGAGCTACAGGAACGGCTTCGTCTGGACCCGTACAGTAGTAATACACCCTTGTTTGTACTGCTGAAGGATGACATGAAGGTTGGGGAAAAACAGGCTATGAGCAGAGAAATTGCCCATCTGGTCAGAAAAAAACAACTTTCATGTGATGAGTTTCTGGCGTATCTGCGGCGCAGGGAATAATACGGTACTGAACTTGACGTACAAAACAGCCGCTCCCCGGTATCGGGTGAGCGGCTGTTTTAATTTCAATTTCGAATCAAGATTGTCATTTGAACTACTGCTTCACAACAGGCCATTCAGATTTTTGATCTCGATACTGGCTTTGGCGCGCAGATCTTTCAGCCATTGACTGAAGCGCTCTTCCGACTTTTTGCGGTAGAGGATGTCTTCAATATCCGCTTTAACGCTCTCGAATGGTTTGGTTGTGCCTGCCACCCGCGCTTCAAGTTTAATGATGTGAAAACCGATCGGTGTGGACACCAGACCGCTGACCTCGCCCGGTTTCAGGGAAAGGATGACTTTTTCCAGTTCCGGTTGCATATCACCTTTTTTAAAGCTGCCCAGATCACCGCCATCTTTACGAGCAGCCGGGTCTTCTGAAAATTCTTTTGCCAGTTCGGCAAAATCTTTGCCTTTTTTGGCATCTGCAAGGACCGCAAGTGCAGTGGTTTTGGCGCGTGCTATCTCCTCTGGAGAGGCTTTTGGACCCGTTTTAAAAAAAATGTGCCGGGCGCGGTAGGTTTCGTCACCGGTATATTTTGCCAGATTGGCCGTGTAATAGTCACGCATCTCGGTTTCACTGACTACCACCTTGGATCTGACTTCCATGCTGACGAGTTTCAGTTTTTCAAGCTGTTCCCGGAGTTGTGCACGATACTGATCCATGGTGAGGCCCTGTTTGCCGAGAGCCGTTATTAAAGCTTCCTGCGAAGGAATATTATTCTGCTTGCGCACGTCATCAATCGCCTGTTGAATCTCCTCTTCGGAAACGTGGATATTCAATTCCTTGATTTTCTGTGCGGTCAATTTTTTTTCAATGAGCAGGTCAAGGGCTGTGTGGCGAATACGACTCCGAGCTTCATTAGTTAAAGCTCCTTTTTTCTCCGCTTGATTGATCGCAGGCTGCGCTTCCTGGTCGACCTCATACAGGGTTATTATCTCGTCGTTAACAATTGCTGTAATTGCATTTATAACTACGTATGGTTTCTTTATCTCGTCTGAAGCGAGAGGTGGCTTATTTGCTGTGAGCGTTGCTGTTGCCGGAGCCTTGGTGACAACCGCATTGTTTCCGGCACACCCGCCTGTCACAAGCAGAGCCAGAATGGCTGCCACAGCTGCCAAATTATATTGCTTCATGGTTTCAAACCCTTTTGCTTCCATAGATGTAAAAACCGGAAGAGGGGATATGTTCCCGCACTTCCGGTTTTTATCCGCTTAGAATATGCCGACACGAGGCCTGGCAACCACTATTTTTTTTCGGGAGTTGCCGGTTTGGCAGTTTCAGCAGGATTTTTATCGTCGGCCTTTGCGCCAATGCTATTGAGAACATCCTCATTTATTGTAATCTTGGCGGTTTTTTTCAATTCATCTTTAATCTTCTGAAATATTTCCTGCTGTTTAGACGGCATAATTGCGCCTTTGATCTGCTCTTTTACTTCCTCAAAGGGGCGGATACCGGCGGGGCGTTTGCCGGTCAGCTTGATGATGTGATAGCCGAAGTCGGATTTGACAATACCGGAAACCTGCCCTTCCTTAAGCGCGAGGGCAGCTTTTTCGAAAGCAGGCACCATGCTGCCTTTGCCGAACCAGCCCAAATCTCCACCCTTTGCAGCGGAAGAGTCAACGGAGTATTTTTTAGCCAGCTCATCAAATTTCGCGCCGGCCTTAAGCTTGGCCAGGATGTCCTGTGCTTCTTTTTCGGTTTTTACCAGGATATGGCTTGCCCTGATCTGCTCTCCGGACTTGAATTTATCTTTGTTCTGCTCATAAAACTTTTTCAGGTCTTCGTCGGAAACTTTGGCTTCGGTCTCAACTTTTTTCTTGAGGAACGATTCCACAATCAGACGTTTTTTGAGATCCTGGAGTTTCTCTGCAATTTCCGGGCTCTTGTCGAGGCCATCCTTCGCTGCCTGCTGCAAAATAAGTTCGCGGATGATCATGGTGTCGAGCATCTCTTTACGCCCTTGGGGGGTGTCGGCCATTGCCTTCAGATATTCAGGCAGATTTTTCAGCTCGCGGTCGAAGTCGCCGGTGGTAATGGTACCACTATTGACATCCGCCAGAACCTTACCCTCTTTTTTACCTTGGGATTGTGACTCGCTGGAGGTGGCGCCTCCTTGGCAGCCGACAAGCGCAACCACACAAATGGTGGCCGTAATCAGTTTTGTTATGGTAGTGATATTCACGTATAGCTCCTTTTTATTACTATTCTAGTGTGTGTAAACCAGTAAAAACTAGCATATCAGTCCGGTGGTTGCAACATTATTTCACAGCCGTACATAATGGTTTTTGCTTGCCATTAAAGCTCGGTACGGTACAATAGGCAGCTCGTGAAAAGGGACTGAAACTGTTCCGTTCTACTTCCAGGTATCTCCAGAAGAGACACAACTGTGACCCATAAATTACCATGTACACTTTCCACTATTGGTGAATTTGGCCTGATCTCCCGCATTGCTGCTGGCGTTTCCAGGCATGAAAGCATCATTACCGGCATAGGTGATGATGCTGCGGTGACCGCCATCTCGGCTGGCATGCAGTTGCTCACTTCCACCGATATGTTGGTGGAGAATGTACATTTCCGTCGTTCATGGCACGTTCCCTACCGTCTGGGTCGCAAATCATTGGCCGTCAGTATTTCCGATATTGCTGCTATGGGCGGCATCCCGCGCTGGGCGCTACTTTCTCTGGCTATTCCTCCGGAACTCCCACTGGAGTTTGTAGATAATTTCATGTGCGGTTTTCTGGCAATGGCATCAGAAAATCAGGTTTTCCTGATCGGTGGTGACACCTGTTCGTCACGCTCCGGTATTACCGTCTCTGTGACAATCATGGGAGAGCAATATCCTGGCATGATTGTGCGGCGCTCCGGTGCGATGCCGGATGACGATATCTGGGTTACCGGTACGCTGGGTGATGCGGCGCTGGGACTGGAAATGGTGGAGGGTGCCGACTCTGCCTCGTTGACTGGTAGTCGGCTACCAAAGCAGAGCCCTTCGAACGGAACCGTAGACGATTCAGAGTTTCTTATTAATCGTCTACTCGACCCGGCCCCCCGTGTCTCTGCCGCGTTGGCATTGGCTGAAGCTGCAGTGGCTACTGCCATGATTGACGTTAGTGATGGCATCTTGGCTGACTACGGGCATCTTGCCGAACAATCAGGCGTCGGAGGCTGTATTCAACTTGTTGATCTCCCGCTTTCCGCCAGCTTCCGCAGGCACACCGCACATCTTCCCGTTATTCCTTACCATCTGGCGCTTTCCGGAGGAGAAGATTACGAACTCTGTTTCACTGCTCACCGTTCAAACCGGGAAAAAATTGTCGACTGTGTGAAAAAAAGTGGCATTGCAGCGACACGTATTGGTATAGTAACAAGTTCTCCGGAGGTGAAGGTTGTCAATCGTGATGGCCGCCGGTACACTGCACAGATCGAGGGTTTTAACCATTTTATATAACCAGATGAAAGGAACTTATCATGCATCACATTATGATTCCCGCTGACAAGGCCCGGCGTTGCGCTGACGCCATCCGTATGATTTCTGCCGAGGCTGTAGAGAGGGCCAACTCCGGTCATCCAGGTCTCCCGATGGGAGCTGCTGACTGTGCTGTCGCCCTCTGGGGCAATTTTCTCGAATTTAATCCGGAGGATCCGCGTTGGCCCAACCGAGATCGTTTTATTCTTTCAGCAGGTCATGGTTCAATGCTTCTTTATTCACTGCTACATCTCTTCGGTTTTGACCTGCCGATGGAAGAGATCAAAAACTTTCGCCAGTGGGGGAGCAAGACTCCGGGGCACCCGGAGTTCGGCCACACGGTCGGCGTTGAAGTCACTACAGGGCCATTGGGACAAGGCTTTGCTAATGGTGTCGGCATGGGCATCGCTTCCCGGATGGCAGCGGAACGTTTTAATACGACTGATTTCAAGCCGATTAATCACTTCATCTATACTCTGCTTGGGGACGGTTGTTTGCAGGAAGGAATTAGTTATGAAGCGGCTGCGCTGGCTGGCCACCTCAAACTGGGCAACCTGATCTACATCTACGACAGTAACAGTATTACCATTGAAGGGAAGACAGACCTGGCCTGGTCGGAGGATGTGGAAGGGCGCTTTATTGCCAGCGGCTGGCATGTTCAGAAAATCGACGGTCACGACAATGATCAGATTGTCGCAGCGATCGCCGCTGCCAAGTCAGAAACCGGCAAACCTTCGATCATAATAGCCACCACTCATATTGCGTATGGTAGTCCCGCCAAGCAGGATTCGTCCGGCGCCCATGGTTCGCCGCTTGGCAAGGACGAGATCGCGGCAACCCGTGCCAACCTGGGATGGGATGCCGCTCCGTTTGAGGTTCCGCAGGATGTGCATGACACCTGCCAGCTACGGGTCGAAGAACTGAAACAGCGTTACGCCGCCTGGCAGCGTGGTTGCGCATCATGGCATGCAGCCAATCCGGAAAAATCCAAACTGTGGGATCAAATGTGGCATAAACATCTGCCCGCAAATCTGACTGACGAACTGTTGTCGGTCATTGCCGGCAAAGACGGCGCGACCCGCTCACTCTCCGGAACGGTACTGCAAAAGGTGGCAGAGCTTATTCCCTCTGTTGTTGGCGGTTCGGCCGACCTGTCTCCCTCTAACAACAGTGACATCAAGGGAGCTGCCTCGGTGCAGGCCGGCAGTTTTGCCGGACGCAATCTTCACTTCGGCATTCGTGAACATGCTATGGGCGCCATCATAAACGGCATGGCACTCTATGGTTGTTTTATCCCGTATGGCGCTACCTTCCTGGTCTTTTCTGATTACTGCCGCCCGTCAATCCGGCTTTCAGCCTTGATGGGAGCACAGTCGATCTATATTTTCACCCATGATTCCTTTTTTGTCGGCGAAGACGGCCCGACGCACCAACCGGTGGAACATGTTGCATCACTGCGTTTAATACCTGGCCTGCAGGTCATCCGCCCGGCAGATGGAGTTGAAACTGCGCTGGCTTGGCAGGCTGCCCTGCAATATAACGGCCCGACCGCGTTGATCCTGACCCGTCAGAAACTCCCGGTGATCGCCAGGGCAGCTTCGTTTAGTGCAAGTGACGTGCTCAAAGGGGGATATGTTGTTTCTTCTCCGGATGGTACACCTGATGCCGTTATCATGGCCAGCGGTTCCGAAGTGCATGTGGCAGCAGAAGCGGCCGCGACGCTGGTCTTGCAGGGCATAAAAATCCGCGTTGTCTCTGTGCCCTGTCTGGAAACCTTCCTTGCCCAGCCGGCAGAGTATCGAAACCAGGTGCTTCCGGCCGGTATTCGGCGGATAGCTTTTGAGGCTGGACGGAGTGCCTCGTGGGGGTGCCTGATCGGGTGTGACGGGCTATTTATCGGAATAGAGCATTTTGGTGCGTCAGCACCGGACAAAATTCTGGCTGAACAGTTTGGGTTCACCACGCCACAGGTAGCTGAAAAGATCGCGACATTTTTGAAATAGACAGCAAACCGGGATTTTCATGGAACTGATCGAACAACTAAAAAAACCGCTGCTTTTTTCCGGTTTGAATAATACCGATCTTGCTGAGCTTGCTGCTATCACAGTTCGCCGCGCTTTCGTGAAGGGGGAAACCCTGTTCTGTGAAGGAGAGGAGGCTACCGGTTTCTATCTACTGATATCAGGGAGCATCAAGCTCTGCCGGATGTCACCGGATGGGCGCGAAAAAGTACTTCATTTTGTTCAGCCGCGCGAAACCTTTGCCGAAGCTGCCTTTTTTGGCGATGGCAAATACCCTGCCGAAGCTCGCGCCATGGAAGCGGGGGAGGTGCTGTATCTTCCGCGTCAGGGCTTTATGGAGCTGATGAGCCATAATCCCAACTTTGCATTTAATCTGGTTGTATCGCTCTCGCTGATGCTGCGTCAGTTTGTCCGCCAGATTGAAGAGCTTTCCTTTGCTGATGTTACTTCACGCCTGGCATCCTTCCTTGTGCGGCGCGCAGCTGAGGATTCGACCAAATTTGGCGGTATCACCTATATTGATCTGGGAATCAAAAAGGGTGAACTTGCATCCCGTCTGGGAACTGCGAGCGAGACAATTTCCCGAACTCTCCGCAAGTTGAAGGATGAAGGGATTATTGAAGTGCAAAGAAATCGGGTGCTCGTGCACCAAATGGAAAAGCTTCAGAAACTGTCGGAGCGCCATGAGTAGAAGTTATTAATGGAATTGTACTGGATTCCGAACGGGAGATAATCAGATGCTGATAGTAATGTACCACAATGCTACCCAGACAGATGTTGATGCAATTACCAGAATCGTTGCAGAGATGGGATTCAGGGCTGAACCGATTCCGGGGAGTGAACGAACCGCTATTGGAGTGCTGGGCAATCATGGATATGTAGATGACAGCAAAATACTCGAACTACCGGGAGTACAGCGGGTGATCCACGTGTCAAAACCATACAAACTCGTTTCGCGTGATTTCCATCCTGATGATACCATTGTTGATGTTGCCGGCATTAAAGTCGGCCAAGGCTGTCGGCCGGTTGTTGTTGGTGGTCCCTGTGCGGTGGAAAGCAAGGATCAGATCATCAAAACCGCCCTTTTTGTTAAGAAATGCGGGGCTGATATGCTGCGCGGAGGCGCTTTCAAACCTCGCACGGGACCTCATACATTTCAAGGTTTGCGTGAAGAGGGGCTCAAGCTGCTGGCAATTGCCGGAAAAGAGAGTGGTTTGCCGATTGTGACCGAGATCATGAGCCCGGACAATGTTGGGCTGGTTGCCGAGTATGCTGATCTGCTCCAGGTTGGCGCCCGTAATATGCAAAATTTCGACCTGCTGCGCGAACTGGGGAGAATCCGTAAACCGGTGCTTTTGAAACGCGGCATGTGCGCGACAGTGGAAGAGTTTCTCGCTGCGGCCGAATATATTCTCGCAGAAGGCAACAGCCAGGTCATCCTCTGTGAACGTGGAATTCGTACCTTTGAGACCGCTACCCGAAATACTCTGGACCTCTCGATTGTGCCACTGATCAAGGAGATGTCGCACCTGCCGATCATGGTTGACCCGTCACATGCAACCGGCAAACGCTCGCTGGTTTCGCCGATGGCCAAAGCTGCTCTGGTTGCTGGAGCAGACGGCGTTCTGATCGAAGTTCACCCGGAACCGGAAAAGGCGCTTTCCGATGGGCCGCAGTCGCTTACTTTCCCCGGCTTTGAACAAATGATGAATGAGATAGGTCAGTTGACAATGTTCTTGCAGAGCCGCTGAACGTGCGGATAAAAGTCTTGAAATGTTTGATCCATCGGAGTAATAATTGATCGAAAGTTTGTTCTCTCTACTCTGCTCGACGGTTGCAACGCCCGGGCGGAATGCTACATAGAACGGGGGTTGTTCCCTGCTGTGGTGTGCTGCCTTCAGTACGCAGGTTTGCCTGAAACAGTATATTGACTCCCACAATTAAGGAACTCGCCGGAGGCCCTTAATGCCGACGACAGGGTGGAGAGAATTGAAGATGAAGGGGATTCCGAAAGGTTTCCCCTTTGTTATTACAGGAAGCATCAGACCGGTGAAAGTCGTACAAACCGGTTTCTACCGGAATGTTTTGCCTGATAGAGGGCTTCATCTGCCTTTTTAAGGAGCGTCTCGGGAGAGTCTTCTGTGACGAAACAAGATATTCCGAGGCTGATAGTGACCTTTATCGAATGGCTCTCGAAGCTGTTTGTCATCTCCTCAATACTCATCCGAAGGTTTTCTGCCACAACTTCCGCGTTCTCAGCACTTGTTTCCGGCAGCAGACAGCAAAATTCCTCGCCGCCGTAGCGTGCAATAAAATCTGTCTTTCTGATGACTGATACTATTTTTGATGCAACGGCTTGCAACACCATATCTCCGCACTGGTGACCATAGGTGTCATTGACCTTCTTGAAAAAATCTATGTCAATCATTATCAAGCTCAGGTGCCGAGAATGTCTGCGGTGTCTTTCGCACTCGTCTGACAATCGTGACTCCAGAAATCTGCGGTTATATATGCCGGTCAGTGCATCTTTCGTATTCATTTCGATCAGTTTTTGCTCGTAGGTTGCAAGTTCTGTAACATCTTGAACAATGAGGAAAAGACCGGAGATCAAATTGTCGTCTGACCGGAGCGGTCCCATGGTGCAGCTTTGTTGCATCAGTTCAAAACGATAGCCGAACGAGCTGTCCGGTTTAAAGGGGAACAGAAAACTGTGTAGCTTCTGGGAAAAAAATGCGAAATTGCCAAAGGAAAGGACAGCCTTGCAGTTTTTGTTGAAACTGGGAGTGCTTAAATGCGGAAAAAAATCAAAAAGTGCTTCACCAACAATCTGGTCGGAAGGGATTCCGCTGTGCATTGCCATCCAGCGATTCCAGTACTGAATCTTTATATCTCTATCAAGAACAACCAGACCAAAGTTAACGGTGTCAAAGATCTGGGTAAGTTCATTCAACGTCATTCGTACTGCTCCATAAAGGCTGCCAAAGATTTTTTCAACCAGAGAATCGAATCGTGGCTGGTAACGAGAAACAGAAATCCGTGTACATTCCGCTCGTTAAAACAGAAAACCGTTTTCAATACAATTGCCGACGAGCCGCTTTCAAAGATATTTACCGGGATCGCATCATTGGGAGTGTTTTCGGTGACGACGCGGGGAGGCGAGTATGTTACGGCATCACCAAGAAGTTCCGATAACTTGCCGACACAGGCACCAATGAGGATATTGCCGACCTCCATCAGTGTTTCCTTTTCCAGTGCATCAATAGACTCCGAGCCGAAGTCACCGGATCCATCACCAAAAAGAGAAATAAGTTCCCTGCCGGCACTGGACTGAAAAACAAGGAAGGCGCTTCCTTTGAATTCCCCCCAGAAGTTCTGCTCAACAATGCTGACACGGCCATATTCACTGACCTGGGACTTGATATAAACTGGCAGGTCATGCGCCATCAGCATCTCGATATACGGTACGCTTAACACAACAAAAATGTTGATGACCTCGGCAAGGTCTGCTGCTGCCTTGCCGAACGCAATGTTCATTATTTCCTGAAGGATCTCTTTTTCTTCATCCGATATGGTATTTTGGCAATAGTCCATATATCTATCCGATGTGAGCTTCGGCTTTTGCCAGTGCATCTTCAATGGTTTCTTTTGAAGGGGGCTTTTTCATAACCATGAGAGCTCCCAAGCCTAATACATTTGTGATGGATTTTATCTGAATATCGGCTGTGCAGACAATCACAACGGCTTCCGGATGAAATTCCTTTATTTTCCCGGTTGCTTCGGCACCATCCATAACCGGCATGGTGAGGTCCATGAATGTCACATCAGGGCGGACATCTTTATACGTTTCGAGTCCTGCCAGGCCATCGCCGGCTTCGTAGAGTTCATAGCCACGGTCTTTGGGGATGCAGCTTTTCATGATCCTTCGGGAAATAGGTGAGTCATCGATGAGTAGTATTTTTTTGATCATATGAGTAGGCAACCTTCCGCAGGATATGAAAAAAATAAAGTATATTCTGCTATATGCAAGGACAAATGCAAGAACAAGAGTGGATACAAACAGCACTGCTTAATTAATTTTTGTAACGGTAAAGTAATTAATAGTAGTGATTTAGTCAAGACGGAAAACGCTTTTATACATACTTTATCTGTTATCAATAAATCCAGTTTCCGATATAGGTAAAAATCAGTTTCACCGGATGGTGATAAAAGTATCGAAAAGATAGGATATATGCCATTTCATGAGTGATATGCGCTCATATATAATCCAATAAATCTCCTGAAATCTCCTTGACAAAAACAGGGTCGCTTATTACTTTTAGACTATTGGCACTCACCTGTGATGAGTGCTATTTATTTGGGGCCATGATATGGATGTAGAGCTTTCTGTGCGGAGCAGACAGATACTTGAAGCTATAGTCGAGGATTATATTGCTACTGCCGAACCGGTCGGCAGTAGTGCGGTTGCACGTCGCCATGCCTTGACGCTCTCATCGGCAACAGTGCGCAACGTTATGGCAAATCTGGAAGAGATGGGACTTCTTGTTTCTCCGCATACCTCAGCCGGTCGTATTCCGACTGAAAAAGCCTACCGTATGTATGTTGATTCCCTGGTCGCCCTGCGCCGGGTCAGCCGTGAAGAAAAACGCCATATTATCAGTCATTGCCGTCGGGCCGGCATCGGCTTGTCAGGGATTCTGAAAGAAACCAGTCGGACTTTGTCGCAGCTCTCGAATTATATGGGTATTGTGGTCGCCCCGAGTTTTACCGGCGACGTTTTTCGCCATATCGAGTTTATTCGTCTTGGTCAGCGTAAAATCTTGGCAATCCTGGTTTCAAGCAAAGGGGCGCTTCAAAACCGTCTGATTGAGACAGAAGAAGATTATGCTTCTGAAGAACTTGTCAGGATGGGTAACTATCTGAATGACAAGATGCAGGGGGTGACAATCACTCAGGTCCGCGAGCTGATTCTGAAGGAAATGGCATCCGAGAAGGCTCAGTATGATCAGCTTCTGGCCCGTGCGCTAAAGCTCAGTGAGCAGGCGGTACGGGTGGAAGGGGACGAAATTTTTATTGAGGGGCAGGCTCGTATTCTTGATCAGCCTGAATTCAGTGATGCCGGCCGCATGAAGGAGATCTACCAGGCGTTTGAACAAAAGGGGCTGCTCGTTCAACTCCTGTCTCGTTGCATGGCGGCGGATGGGGTGCAAATCTATATTGGGTCTGAAACGTCGCTTAGTCAGTCTGCTGGAGTCAGTCTTATCACCTCGCGTTTTGTCACAAGCAGCAACACGGTTGGCATGTTGGGGGTTATTGGGCCGACCCGTATGGGGTATTCAAGTGTTATTCCTATTGTGGATTACACTGCTCGAATGATCAGTAAGCTGTTAAGTGAAGTCTGATTTCACGGTGTGGTTGGAAAATAATTTTCAGTAAAAGGACATACAGCATGGAAACAAAGGATATTGTAGAAATCTCTCCACCTGAAGCCGGGGCCGAGGAGGAAACAAAATCGGATACCCAGGCGCCTGAAACCGGATCGTCCCTTGAGGAACAATTGGCAGCCAAGGAAAAGGAGGCCCGTGAAAACTGGGATCGCTTTCTGCGTGAGCGGGCTGATCTTGAGAACTATCGCAAACGGGTAGGACGCGAAAAGGAAGAGTTGCTGAACTATGGTAATAAATCGCTGATTGAAGAAATACTGCCGATTATCGATAACCTGGAGCGGGCTCTTGCACATGCCTCGGAAGATAGTCAGGGAGCCGTAGTGGAAGGGATTCGCATGACGCATGCAATGTTGCTGACTGCGCTCAAAAAATTCAATGTTACCCCGATTGAGGCAGTAGGTGCTCCCTTTGATTCTGCGTACCATCAGGCGATGGCACAAGTTCCGACCGACCAGTATGAACCTAATACGGTTGTCGAAGAGTATCAGAAAGGCTATATGCTCAAAGAGCGATTGTTGCGTCCATCTATGGTGACAGTTGCGGCACCAGTAAAATAATTTTCTGAGGCCTTGTTTTTTATAAACACGATGAATATCTTGAAATCAGAGTATCTAAAAAGGAGGACAATACGTCATGAGTAAAGTAATCGGAATCGACCTGGGAACAACCAACTCTTGTGTTTCAATCATGGAGGGTGGTGAGCCGGTCGTTATCGCCAACTCCGAGGGAGGACGCACTACACCGTCGATGGTAGCTATTTCCGACAGCGGGGAGCGTCTTGTCGGTCAGCAGGCCAAACGACAGGCGGTCACCAACCCGGAGAACACCCTCTATTCAATCAAGCGTTTGATTGGACGCAAGTTTGATACGGACGCAGTTAAAAAAGACATCGCAATTTCGCCGTTTAAAATTGTTAAAGCTGATAACGGAGATGCGTGGGTGGAAGTGCGTGGCAAGCGCTATTCCGCACCGGAAATTTCTGCGATGATTCTGCAGAAAATGAAAAAAACTGCTGAAGACTATCTGGGCACAAGTGTTACCGATGCAGTTATCACCGTACCGGCTTACTTTGATGATTCCCAACGACAGGCAACCAAGGATGCCGGCAAGATCGCCGGTCTGAATGTCTTGCGCATCATAAACGAGCCTACGGCAGCAGCTCTTGCATATGGTCTCGACAAGAAAAAAGATGAGAAGATAGCAGTATTTGACTTGGGTGGCGGAACTTTTGACGTATCCATTCTGGAATTGGGTGACGGTGTGTTCGAAGTTAAGTCGACTAATGGCGATACGTTCCTTGGCGGCGAAGACTTTGACCAGTTAATTATTGACTGGATAGCTGATGAATTCAAAAAAGATCAGGGCATTGACCTGCGTGGCGACAAAATGGCACTCCAGCGTCTTAAAGAGGCCGCTGAAAAGGCCAAGTGCGAACTTTCAAGTTCAGTTGAAACCGATATCAATCTTCCGTTTATTACCGCAGATGCAAGCGGGCCGAAACATCTGACACTGAAGCTTACGCGAGCCAAACTCGAGTCGATCTGTGCCGGACTGCTGGCAAAACTTGAGGGTCCCTGCCGTACCGCTTTGAAAGATGCCGGGTTGACTGCCAGCCAGATTGATGAAGTCATTCTGGTAGGGGGCATGACCCGTATGCCTGCCGTTCAGAAGTGCGTGGAAGATATTTTTGGCAAAGTGCCGAATAAGGGTGTTAATCCGGATGAAGTGGTCGCTATCGGTGCCGGCATCCAGGGTGGGGTGCTGAGAGGTGACGTCAAAGACGTGTTGCTGCTTGATGTAACACCACTATCTCTTGGTATCGAGACGTTGGGTAGTGTCATGACCAAGTTGATTGAGAAAAATACTACTATTCCATGCCGCAAAAGCCAGGTCTTTTCAACTGCTGCCGACAATCAGCCGGCAGTTTCGATCCACGTTCTGCAGGGTGAGCGTGAAATGGCTCGCGACAATAAAACACTTGGTAACTTTGAGCTTTCTGGTATTCCGTCGGCACCGCGCGGTCTGCCGCAGATTGAAGTCACATTTGATATTGATGCCAACGGTATTGTGCATGTCTCTGCAAAGGATCTTGGCACCGGCAAGGAACAGTCGATCAGCATCACAGCCTCATCCGGACTTTCAAAGGAAGAGATTGACAAGATGGTCCGTGATGCCGAGGCTCATGCTGATGAGGACAAGAAAAAGCGTGAAGCAATTGAAGCCCGTAACCATGCTGATAGTATGGTCTACAGTACCGAGAAATCACTAAAGGAATTCGGTGACAAAATTGATGCTGTTGAAAAAGGGAACATTGAAAATAAACTGGCTGAACTCAAAAAGCTGATGGAAGGCGAAGACGCCGAAGCGATCAAGAAGGCGACTGACGAACTTGCCCAGGCTTCGCACAAGTTGGCTGAAGCTATGTACGCCAAGAAAGATGGCGCGGAAGGAGAGGGTGCCGCTACAGGTGGTGAACAGGACTCTTCAGCCAAGCCAAAGGATGACAAGGTTGTTGATGCCGACTTTGAAGAGGTAAAAGAAGAGAAAAAGTAGTCCGGATATTTTGCCGGGTCAGTACCGTAGGGGCGGGTTTCAAATCCGCCCCTACGCGCATTTCAAGATATAAAGGAACCTATTGTGGCAAACGGCGAAAAACGAGATTATTACGAAGTGCTTGGGGTTCATCGCAACGCTTCTGAAACAGAAATAAAGAAAGCTTTCCGGAAGGTGGCAATCCAGCTTCATCCCGACAAAAATCCGGGAGATAAGGTTTCCGAAGAAAAGTTCAAGGAAGCTTCAGAGGCGTATGAGATCCTTTCCGATGCACAGAAGCGTGCCCAGTACGATCAGTTCGGTCACGCCGGTGTTTCCGGGGCGGGTGGTTTTTCGGGTGGTGGCTTCGGTGGTTTCGGCGCAGGAACCCCGTTTGGCGATATTTTCGGTGATATTTTTGGTGATATTTTCGGTGGTGGTGCTGGCCGAGGCCGCACTCAGGGGAGGCGTGGCGACGACCTGCTCTATAACATGGAGATTCGCTTTGAAGATGCTGCTTTCGGTGTTGAAAAAAAGATTGAGGTGCCTTTTGCAAAGCGCTGTGCCAGTTGCAATGGTTCCGGATCAAAGCCCGGAACCGAGCCAAAGGTTTGTCCGACCTGCCGTGGAGCTGGACAGGTTCGCTATCAACAGGGCTTTTTTAGCGTCAGCAAAACCTGTGGGCAGTGCAACGGTGAAGGAAAGGTGGTAAGCGACCCCTGCCCTGATTGCCACGGCAAGGGAAGTATCAAGGATACAAAGACGCTTTCAGTCAAGATTCCTGCCGGGGTTGAAACCGGATCACGTCTTAAGGTTACTGGTGAAGGCGGGCAGGGTAAAGGCGGCCCCAACGGCGATCTGTATGTCGCGATAAACGTCAAGGAACATGCAATTTTTCAGCGTGAGGACAATAACGTTATCTGCGAAATTCCGATCAGCTTTATACAGGCTTCTCTCGGATGTGAACTTGAAGTCCCGACGCTGGACGGCAAAGTTTCTATGAAAATTCCTGATGGAACCCAGTCAGGTAAAATTTATCGTCTTAAGGGGAAAGGTATCCCCTCGCTGCAAGGGTATGGTCGTGGTGATCAGCTGGTTGTCATTCGAATCGAGACTCCTACGAATCTTAACAAAAAGCAGAAGGAGCTGTTGGAAGAATTTGCAAAGATCAGTGGTGAAGACGTTCACCCAATGAAAAAAGGATTTCTTGATAAAGTGATGGACTTTATCAGTTAGCGATTGCTAAGCCCGCTTTCAAGGCGGGCTTATTTATTTCTTGCCTAAGTTAGTAATCTATTTTAGTATTATTACCCGATTTGCATGGCCTTTAAATAGTTGCCAGTTGTTTTCTGATCTTTCTGAATACAACGACTTCGTTAACGCACGTATCCAGTTTGTCGGGGTCGGAGTACATCATATGGATAAACAGCAGTTACTTGAGAAAACTACCGAAACACTCCGCCCGTTTGAAACTGCTAATCTTATCAATAGTATGCAGCATTTGAATGTCAAACAGATCTTTTCTCATCCCGCCGTACTTATTCTGATAATTGCTATCTTCTTTTTTGGAGTTATCAAGCGCTCCAAGATCGTTCTGCTCAGTCTTTTTTCACTAATCTGTTTTGCTCTGATAGTACGCTATGCCATGCCGGCACCTGGCGATGACCTCTCCATGTCGTCGGTGTTGCCATTTATTTTCGGCGGTCTGGTGATTGGTTGCGTGATAATCTATTTTTCATTTATTAAATCCGATTGATCCGCATGGCCCTGATATAACAGGATATATGTGTTATTATAGATAACTTCTTCCTGTCTCAATAAACGGGGTTGGCGCGTTCGCAAAATGATTTTTGCAGAAACAGCAGAAAGTATTTAATATGCTTAGAACACAGGTAACGACTTCAATTTACTAAAAGGGATTGTTTAAATGAAAATAGAAAAACGTGATTGGATGTTTATCGCGGTAATAGTAGTGGTGTTGGGAGTCTTTATCGGTATCTCCGGGAAAGAGAAAACGACTCCGGTGCCCAATGATCAAATGCATAAAATAGTTTATGATACTGCATTTAAAAATGCACCAGCTCCGGATGCTTCTATTTTCAAACGAGCATTCTTCAAACCGGATAAAAAAGGTGCTGAAGCATATTGTGAACCGTGTCATAAGGAAAAAGGGGTGCCTTTTCCACCTAATCACCCCCCCAAGAACCGTTGCTTATTCTGTCACAAACTCCAACGGTGATGATTATTCCTCTGTGCTGTTTTCGTCAGTAATAGGAGTGGCGGCCGTCTCTACCGGTTCTTCAAAACTTATCCGCCCAATCTTGCCAGAGCGTAACTCCCTCAAAAATGCCTCTGCAGCCCGGTGTATGTCGATCTCTCCGCCAGCCATCAAGCACCCGAGACGGCGTCCGATTGATTCGAGCATGCCGGTAGGCGTTTCGGGTAGTTCGGATAGCTTGTACCGCGTTTTTAGCAGTTCCGGATACCTTCCCATCATAAACTCTGCTGCAAAAAGCCCGACGCAGGTATAATCGAGCGCACTTGCCCCAATAGCACCACTGGTTGCCAGTCGATATGCCACATCTTGATCGTCCATATTTGGCCAGAGAATGCCGGGTGTGTCTGACAAAACAATGCCGTTCCTGAGATCGATCTGCTGGCCACAGGTGGTTATCGCCGGTTTGTCGCCGACCTTGGCCATGCATTTACCTGCAAGGGTGTTGATAAGGGTTGATTTGCCGGTGTTGGGAATTCCGAACACCATCACCCGTAGCGGCCATCCGGGCCGTCCCCGATGTGGCACTGTTTTTTGGCAGAGTTTGATCAGTTGCTTTGCATCTGCGTGGAGCCTGGCCGAAAGCGGCAGGGCGCATACACCGGATTCCCGTTCAAAATGGGAGACCCAGGCTTTGGTAATGGCAGGATCTGCCAGGTCATTTTTGTTCAATACCTTGATGCAGGGCTTGTTGCGGCGCATTTCTTCCAGCTGGTGATTAGAACTGGACGAGGGGAGGCGGGCATCAAGCACCTCGATTATCACATCGATCTTGCGGATCGCCTCGGCCATCTTTTCCTGCGCCTTCCCCATATGTCCCGGATACCATCGAATCGTCATGTATGTTATTCCTTTTTAGTACAGATCATACTTCAGTAACCGGCATTCAATTGCCCCGTTAAACAATACGTAGCGTCTGGATGCCTTAAGACCAATATATTTCGCCAGCTCAAGGTTACCGGTCAGGACGTATCCGGTCCAGCCGCGACACCGCTTCTTCATGACATCACCAATTTGACAGTAAAGCTCACGCAGATCATCTTCCTCTCCCAATCTTTTGCCGTAGGGCGGGTTCAGAATTATTACGCCTGTATCACTCTCAGGCTGGAAATCCTGCAATGCGGCGTGAAAAAAGTGGATCTGCCCTTCAAGGCCAGCCTTGGTGGTATTTCTGCCCGCCAGCAACAGCGCTCTGTTATCAAGGTCATATCCGGTTATCAAGCCAACTGGTACTTGGCGAATGCCCTCCTCAGCTTCTGCACAGATGCTCTTCCAGAGTGAGTTGTCGAAATCCAGCCAGCGTTGAAATCCGAAAACTCGATGCAAGCCGGGCGGAATATGTGCTGCCATAAGTGCTGCTTCAACAGGAATTGTTCCTGATCCGCACATCGGATCTGCCAGAGGGGTTGAACCGTCCCAGCCGGTCAGGGCAATTACTGCGGCAGCAAGCGTCTCACGCAGGGGGGCTTCGTTTCGCTCCAATCGGTAACCGCGCCGATCAAGCGAATCGCCGGAGCTGTCAAGGCTGATTGTGCCGATGTTTTTATGTAGATGGACGTTGATGCGCACATCCGGTGCGGTTGTATCGACATTCGGGCGACGTCCGCATGATTCTCGAATACGATCAACAATGGCATCTTTAGTCTTAAGGGCAACAAAACCGGAATGTGTCAGGGTTGAATCTCGTAGAGAACAATCTACTGCAAGGGTCATTTCCGGGGTGATCAGTTCCTGCCACGCTATTTCATGCACTCCGGCATACAATTCTGCAGGACTCGAACAGGGGAACTGCGCCAGCTGAACCAGTACGCGACTTGCTGTTCGCAGCCAGAGATTGGTACGGTAAAGGCCGGCTAAATCGGTTCGGAATGCCACCCCACCTTTCCCCGGTTTCGCATCGCCGATTCCAAGAGCCGCAAGCTCAGCGCCAGCAAGCTCTTCGGCACCGCGAGGTACGGCTGCAAAACAATTTAAAATCTGGTTGTGTCTCGCAGCAGAAGGATTCTCCGATGATGTTTTTAATGATGTCGTTGAATCAGCCACGTATGCGATAGGTGTCTCAGGTGATTTGATGGAGCGTTTTCCTGGTCGTAAAATATGATTCGCATTACTCATTGCTGCTCCCGGTTTCTTTTGTCCAGGCAGTTTCCAAAAACATTCGCGTTTCTGCCTCGCTTCCACTGTTGTCGATGACCACACTTCCGTAACGCTCTTTTTCAGAGAGTGGCATCTGGCTGTCGATTATGCGCAGTGCCTGCTCGGCGCTTATGCCGTCGCGCTGCATGAGTCGCTCCAGCTGAATCTCCGGACGAACCGTTACTACCCAGATATCATCCATTCGGTTGCTCGCACCCGTTTCAATCAGAAGTGGCGCCATGTAGATAACCCGCCGATGGCCGGCTTGAGCAGCCTGTGTGATACATTCTTCAGCCCTTTTTTGTATTTCAGGATGCAGGATGCTCTCAAGCTTGCGGCGCTTTTCAGGATCTGAAAAGACCATCCCTCCCAAGCGTTTACGGTCAAGTACACCTTCGCGTGTCAGCACCTCGTGGCCGAAGAGCGAAATAATCTGTCCCAGCGCTGTGCTGCCCGGAAGCACTGCTGCGCGGGCCAGTTGGTCCGCATCAATGACCGGCACCCCATGCTCTGAAAAAAAAGACGCTACAGAATTTTTTCCGGTGGCAATACCACCAGTCAACCCGATGACTTTAATCTTGTTTAGCATTGTCTGAGCGCCTTCAGTTCGTGGTACATACAATGGGAATCGACATCAAAATCGGAGGTAAACAGTACCTTTACTCATGGCATCATACCAGAGCAAACAACAAAAATACAGATTATTGGCTCAGGGCGATTGCTTCAATGTTCGCTTTTACCAGTAATCAGTTATCAGGTCAGGGCTTTAATGTTGTTTTCTCATAAAATCCTTTTTTGGGGTAAC
>JABBNX010000259.1 GCA_019352135.1 Pseudomonadota bacterium | reverse complement strand
CAACAATGACCGGAGGTACAGTGCGTCTCAAACTGGGGTTTCCGGATGGACACTAACTACAATCACAAAAAAGGGTTTCCAATGCCTGGCATAGTCAAATCTATTGATTCTTTCGCTGGGCTCAAAAGGCGTCTTGCAATATCTGTCTTCCTGTTGAATCTCCTTGTCTTTAGCATTGCGGGCTTGTCGTTGTTCCACAGTAGGAACGATTATGAAAAAATGACCGCCGTATCCACTCAGAACATTGCAAGCATTCTTGACCATCATATCAAAGGCGAGATAAACAGCATCGACATAGCGCTAATTGCCGTGAAGTATGAAGCTGAAGCGCAAATAGTGCGAGGAGGTATCGACAAGGAAGCTCTGAACAGGTATATGATTCGGCAACGCACTTTCCTGCCGGCGCTTCAGGGGTTGTGGATGACAGATTCCAGAGGGGACATCATTTATGGAGCCGGCCCCGTGACGCCAGGAGTCGTTGTAAATATTGTTGATCGCGACTACTTTATCTTCGAACGTGATAACTCCAAGGGTGACCTCTTCATAGCAAAACCGGTCCTGGGACGTCTATCAAAAAAATGGGTACTTAATATTGCACGCCGAGTCAACAACCCGGATGGCTCGTTTGCAGGTACGGTATTTGGCAATCTCTCTCTCGATCATTTTATCAATATCTTTTCCGCTGTTGACGTCGGCAAAAAGGGCTCAATTTCCCTTCGCGACGGGGAACTGGCTTTAGTTGCCAGATATCCTGAACTCGAAGACACCGTCGGCACTAAAACTGTATCAAAACATTTTTCTACCTTGTTCAATGCGGGGAGCCATGTCGCTACATACAAGGCCATTGCTGGAATTGACAATACAGAGAGGTTGATCACTTATCGAAAGATAACCGGTTACCCCTTGGAAGTTGTTGTTGCACTAGCAACGGAAGAATATCTTGCTGAGTGGCGAAAAGAGTCCCTGACACAACTTTGTCTGGTTACTCTCTTTACCATAGTAACCGTTTTATTTTCGCGGATGCTGTTATCCAAATGGATACAAGGGAAGAGGGTTGATGCCGAGCTACGCAAAGCAAAGGAAGATCTCGAATTACGCATTGAAGAGCGAACTGCCGATCTGAACCAGGCCAATGAACAACTTAAAAATGAGCTAATTGAACGAAGTCGGGCGGAAGAGAAACTCAGAAATTCCGAGGAACTCTATCACTCACTGATCGAGACGTCACAGGATCTGATCTGGCAATGTGACGCTGAGGGCAGATTCACCTACCTCAATCTGGCTGTGGAGCAGGTTTTTGGCTACGAATTGGATGAGATGCTCGGGAAAAGGTTCACCGATTTTCAATCCGCTGATAATGCCGCAAATGCCATAATGGAATTCAACCGATTGATGTTGGGCGAACAAATAGATAGCCATGAAAGCACATATATTGGGAAGTCTGGTAACAAAATCATCTTGGAACTTAAGGCTATTTTTAGAAGTGATCAAAATGGAGAGATAGTCGGCGCGAGCGGTACAGCATACGACATTACATTGCGTAAGCAGGCAGAGAAGGCACTGCAAAGAAGTGAAGATCAATACCGCACGACACTTCACACTTTATTAGATGGTTTTTGGATTGTTGATATGCAGGGACGTTTCATTGATGTTAACGCAGCCTACTGCAAAATTACGGGCTACACTCATAACGAAATATTGGCGATGTCGATTCAGGACGTGGAAGCCCTTGAAAACAAGGCAGATATAGTACATCGCATTCAAAGCATTAATTTAAATGGCACTCAACGCTTTGAAAGTCAGCACCGCTGCAAAGATGGACATATTGTGGATGTTGAAATTTGCTCAAGCAGTCTTCCAAACAATGCTATGATCTGTTCGTCTCTGCGCGACATTACTGAGCTCAAGCGGACTGAAAAGAAGCTTCTCGAATCCAATCGGAATTTCAATGAAGCAAGAGAACTAGCCGAGGAGGCCAACACAGCCAAGAGCCAGTTTCTGGCAACCATGAGCCACGAGATCCGTACCCCCATGAACGGTGTCATCGGTATGATAGAACTGCTACAGCATACCGAACTGACACCGGAACAGCACGAATATGCCGAAAGCGCTAAAAGCTCTGGAATCGAGTTAGTAAATCTGCTTAACGACATCCTTGATCTCTCCAAAATCGAAGCCGGCAAAATTGATCTGGAACTATCCGATTTTAAACTGCAACCGATAATTACAGATACTATCAAACTCATGTCTCTTCAGGCCCGTGAAAAAGGAGTAATGCTTTCCTTTTCGATTGATTCTGAAGTTCCAACTACTTTGAAAGGTGACGCGACTCGACTACGCCAAATACTTACCAACCTGGTCGGCAACGCTATTAAGTTTACCCATAAAGGCACTGTAACGCTTAACATTGAAAAAAATAATGAAAAGGAGCACTCCGTTACCCTCCGTTTTTTGGTATGCGACACCGGTATCGGTATTGCCACCAATAAGCTGGAACATATATTTGAGCCATTCACCCAGGCAGACAGTTCCACCACGCGCAAATATGGTGGCACCGGATTGGGTCTGGCGATATGCAAAAAGTTGGCACTACTGATGGGGGGAGATATCGGCGTACAAAGTACCGAAGGCAAAGGCTCCACATTTTGGTTCACCGCTGTAATGGAGAAGCAAAAGGAAGCAAGAGCAGGCCAACGTAGCTGCCTTGTTTCTGAAGAGCGTACGGCTTCGCCTCTTGCAAAGAAGTCAACTGCCAACGGAATCCGCATACTATTGACTGAGGACGACCCGAGAGCGCTGATAATAATTCCCAAACTGCTAAAGAACTATGGCTATCTGGTGGATGTGACTTGTGATGGCAAAGAAGCATTGCAGGCACTTGAAAATAACGATTATGCGCTGGTATTGATGGACTGCATGATGCCGGTAATGAATGGTTACGAAGTAACCGCCGTCATCCGTGATCCGGATTCAGCCGTGCGTCGGCACGATATCCCGGTAATTGCACTCACCGGAAATGCAATGAAGCAGGATCGTGACAGATGCATTGCTGCTGGGATGGACGATCATCTCCCAAAGCCACTAATTTTGGTTGATTTGCTTGAAAAGCTGGATACATGGTTGAAGGGGTAGATCAACCAAACTCAAAAATATACAATTTTAATGGAACCTAAAACTGAAGAACGCATCAGTATTCCCACTCCTCCGTGTTACATAACAAGCCATTCCACAAAGGTGTTGAAATAACACTTTAGGATTTGCACCCGCAGACAAGAACCACAAATAACTAAACCCGAAAATCTTCGCCTTTAAGGAGCTGGTTTCCGGGTTTACCGCTGAGAACCTGACTTAGTTTTACCAAATGAGTAATAGGTTTTGGGTGTTG
>JABBNX010000053.1 GCA_019352135.1 Pseudomonadota bacterium | reverse complement strand
TACGAAGCATTGCTTATAAAACCATCAGGCTGTCTCACTAACCCCGGCCACCTCAGTTTATATCAAAACACCATTCTCACACAAACCCACCAAAATTCACAAACGTTAATAAATCACTCTCTAACAAAACTCACAAGAAAAGAGTTCATGTGACATGTATCACATACGCTGGATGGCATTTAGTGGATAGTTATCCCAGGTGTTAAGGGATAGGATGACATTGCCATTAAAGGAAATCGAGGAGAAGATATCATTTTGTTAGCTTTTCTTGCTTTTGTCGCCACCACACCGATAATCAGTAATGTTCCGGTACGATCACCACGGCAACGTCCATCAAAAAATGCAAGACTTTGTGACATGAGTCACTTACGCCGCCGCGGTTTTAGCGGATAGTGCATGTAACGAATTAAAAAACTAAGGTAACGATAATACTAAACCATCCGTGAGGATGGGACGGAAAGCCTACAGGGTCTTAAAGAGACAGCCGGGTCGCCGAAATACCAGAAAGGTATGTGGCGCCCGGTTTTTATTTTATGGAAACAAACACAGCTTGAGTAATCAGAAAACGCGGTCATGACACAAGTTCATAAAGGAACGAACTGCTTTTTAAAGATTCATTTCAGCGGAAGAACAAGGAGAAACAAAATATGAAAAAACTTTTTACGATGCTCATTTTTCTCAGTTTAACTGTCGCTGCCAACGCTGCCGTACCGACTATCAACAGTGTCTCCGGAACAGTAGGAACAGGCCAGGTATTGACAATTAACGGCGCCAACATGGTTCAGGAGAACAATGCCAACTGGCTAAGTTTGTTCAAAACTGCTTACGGCTTTGAAGGTGCAAGCCCTTCAGGTGACGGATATTGTACATCAGGTTTTTGCGAAGGAGCGTATGACACTTCCGTAAAATTAAGCGGATATAAAAGTGCATTGTTTTCAATATCCGGAGCTTCGGCCCCTTATCCAAATTTTATTGAAAGTTTTAATGGAATAAGTACCTGGACACAAAATTTTTATGGAAGAACTTATTTCCGTTATACCAACAACAGTGGAGTATGGCCGGATAACGCCTTGAAATTCATCGATATTCAAGGTTCCCCTAATAACCTTTATATTCAACCTGTAGGGAGCGTGACCGCACCGAGTCAATTCAGGGTTGTAGATAACGGCCAAAACTATTATGGAGCAATTCCTGGTGGACCGATAAAATCAGACCGGTGGTACCTGCTCGAATGGCAATACAGCAGTTCAACATCATCAGTTAAGGTATGGATAGACAACAAGTTAATCATAACTGCACCTTTGACGGCAACAACCCAAAACTTTATTGAATATGGAATAGTAAACGCTTTTAGCACCCCTTCCAATTTTGCCTTGTCTCTCAGGATGGATAATATGGCGCTCTCTTCAACCAGAGTCTACCCTTCCTCTCTTGTCGAGATCAGCAACAGTGCCACCTATGGTCAGGGAACGGTTAATTATCAAGCGCCTGTCTCCCTAAGTGATGGTTCTGTCCAGATCAAAGCCGACCTTACAGGGCTAGGAACCGGGCCGTATTATTTGTTCATAACAAACAATGGACAAACGAGAAGCGCGGTATATAATCTGAGTAGCGGCAGTGCCGGTGCCACGGCGTTAGTTGCTCCCGCAAACCTAACGGTAAAATAAGGGCCGAAAAATAAGCAGGTTATTAGGAGAGAAGAGATGAATATGAAAAAAATAATAATAACTAATTTGCTGCTTGCAATCTCAGTGCTTTTTTCACCTTCATTTTCATCTGCTTTTACTGAAAGCTTCGAGAACAACAATTTTGCATCCAGAGGCTGGTATGACAACACTAACCAAGGAACCATAGTTAGCGGGGGGCAGTCTGGAAACTGTCTGCAATGGGCGTGGGCAAGTGGTGCGACCACACCGACAAATGGCGGTTCCATGCGAATGCAGCTTACTCCCACAGATAGCCTATACTTGTCTTACTATGTTAAATTCCAAACCGGGTGGAGAGGGTCACAGAAAACATATCACCCCCACATGTTTTATATCCTTTCAGACCTTGACAATACAGCCAACATTTATAGCCCGTTAGCTAACAACTATCTGGATACATACGTTGAGTTCCTGAGTGATGTTGGGAGTCCATACACTATACGACCACAATTAGCGATCCAGGATGAAAAAAGAGTAAATACTTCTAATGGCGCACTACCAAACAATCTAGCCGCTGTTACTGAAAACAGAAGTGTCGCCTATTGCAATAACCCGGTGCCATCTGGCGCTATTGGAACTTGTTACGCTGATAATCCTTATTACAGTGCGAATAACTGGGTAGCTTCAAATGCCTCTGTTTCGACAAATGCGTGGCATCATGTGGAAGTCTATTTTAAGATGAACTCGATCAGTGGCGGCAAGGGGCAATCAGACGGGCTCATGCAGGAGTGGATAGACGGAGTTCAGGTTATTAATCACAGTGATGTTCTTTATCGCACTAATCAGGATGCCACGAAGAAATGGGCGCAGTTCGTTCTGGCCCCGTATATGGGTGATGGTTCACCTATCGCTCAATCAATGTGGATAGATGAATTGACGGTAGGAACATCACCACCAACAAGTAAAATAACGATTAGTGCGCCAACCGGTTTAACGGTCAAATAAGTTTACCTGATTAAATCGTTCAAGTTTAGAATCCTAACCAAAGACTCCAGACCAAATGATAGATGGTCTGGAGTCTTTGTCATTATTTTTTTGTCCTCATTTCGTTAAAAACCATTCCCAGAACTTTCCCCGTCCCGAAATCTAACAAAGATTATATAGTTAACAATTCGCTTACTTCCCCATAAATTCGGCTTCTATAATATTATGGGGTATAAAAACAGCCGTTAGTTTTGCATATTATTTTTTAGTTGCATACACAACTAACTGTAATTGCAACTAAAAAAACTGGCACTAATAGTGCTCTCAATTTTTGCTGTGTAATCAAAAATTACGAAATAAATAGCTGACATCGGGCACCTATGACCATCCAGACTTCTATTTGCATACTTACATACAATAGATGCGACAGTGTCGTGGCTGTTATAGATAGCATTTATAATCTGTTGGATGACACTACAGAAATTATCGTGGTGGATAACAATTCAAGCGATAACACACAGTTAAGCGTAACAAAATATTTCGATAAAGCCAGGTACTTCAAGTCGGAAAAGAATGTCGGTGCTTCCGGAAGAAATATTGCGTTTAAAAATGCATTGGGGAGCGTCATCATTTGTCTTGATGATGATGTATCGGGTATTACCGGTGAAATGATATCCCGTCTGCATACCAAGTTCGGTAAAAATCCACGGCTTGGTGCAGTGAATTTCAAGGTTGTGGATGCCTTTACCGGTAATATTTGCAATTGGGTACATCATTGCAAAGTGGAGGATTGTTCTGCGAAAGAATTTTTTACCTATGAGATTACTGAGGGAGCGGTGGCATTCAGAAAAGATGCTCTGGATAAAGCCGGATACTACGACGATATCTACTTCATAAGTCATGAAGGACCTGATCTGGCATTCAGGATTATGCGCGAAGGTTATGACTGTATTTATTGGGGAGATATTGTTGTCAGCCATCGTCATGAGAATTCGGGGCGTGCGTCTTGGTTGAACTATTACTACGACACTCGTAATCATATATATTTGGCAGTCAAAAACTTACCTCTTAAAAATGCTGTAGGCTATTTGACTGTAGGTCTTTTGTCCATGCTGGTCTATTCGATTCGCGACGGGTTCTTTAGATACTGGGTTAAAGCGGTTCACGACGGTATAAAAAACGTGCCCCTTATACTGCTTAAACGAAAGGTATTGCCTGAAAATGTGATGATTAAAATTAACGAGATTAATGAAAACAAAGCACCTATGTTGTATAAAATAAAGTCCAGACTGTTTCGCAAAAATGCCAGATTGTAATTGTTAAGATCATCTTAAACTTTTCTGCCGTGAATATATTCAAGGCTATAAGGACTTTCAATGTGCGGAATTTTCGGAATAGCTGCTCCCAATGTTGATCGCAATTTCCTGGAAAACGCCACAAATACCTTGACCCACCGCGGGCCCGACGCCGCTGGATATTACCTGGATGACCATATTGGACTCGGACATCGCCGTTTAAGCATCATCGACCTTGCGGGCAGTAACCAGCCGATCTTCAATGAAGATCGTACGAAATGCATCGTATTCAACGGCGAAATTTACAATTACGCCGATCTACGCAATCGTCTTCTCGCTTTGGGGCACAACTTTGCTACTCATGGGGACACGGAAACGATTCTGCATGCCTACGAAGAGTGGGGTGAATCATGTGTTGAATATCTCAGCGGGATGTTCGCCTTTGCCATCTGGGATGCAATCGAACGGGTTCTCTTTCTCGCCCGTGACCGTCTCGGCATCAAACCTCTTTTTTATGGTGTGAATAACGGTCGTTTCAGCTTCGCTTCGGAAATGAAGGCAATATTGGCGGATGAACAGTTTCCGCGAGGAATTGATGATTTTGCGCTAAACAGTTATTTCATGCTTTCATACATTCCGGGCGAAGCGACCATTTATCCGAAAATTCGTAAACTTCTCCCCGGGCACACTCTGACATGGCGCGACAAAAACTTCAGTATAAGAAAATATTGGGACCTTGCATTTGTTCCGGACAAGGGAAAGAGCGAGGATTATTTCATCCGGGGGGCAATGGATCTCCTTGGTCAATCCGTAGATAGCCACTTGGTAAGCGAGGTTCCTTTGGGAGCTTTTCTGAGCGGAGGGCTCGACTCCAGTGCTATCGTTGCATTGATGAGCAAAAGCACCAAAAGCCCCGTCAACACCTTCTGTATGGGTTTTGGCGGCGAAGTTGGCGGCTATCTTGACGAGCGGCCGTATGCCCGGATAGTTGCTGATCGTTATGCTGCACGGCATAAGGAATTTGAAGTGCAGCCAAACTTTGAGGGCTTGGTTGAAACCATAGTCCGGGCTTTCGACGAACCTTTCGCCGATGATTCGGCGATTCCTTCGTATTTCGTCTGCAAAATTGCCCGGGAAAATGTAACGGTGGCACTGTCCGGACTGGGTGGAGATGAAGCCTTCGCCGGATACGAAAGATATCTCGGTTTTGCCTTGAGCGGCTGGCTTCGGCAGATCCCCTCCGTGTTCCTCAAGGGAATGGTTCAGCCTTTGGTCGAAAGGCTTCCGGAGAGAAATGATGGTCATTACACAGTGAACCACATGAAGCGCTTTATACGCTCTGCCGTCCTGCCGCCGGATGAGCGTTACTTCGGCTTCCTTCATAAAATGAAACCAGACATCCGCAACAACTTTTTCGCCAATCCTGAGCAGTTCGACCAGCATAATGCGTCCTGCCGGGACCTTGTACTTGGCCACTTCAATTCGTCCAACGTTTCCGGAAATTCCGAATCCCTCAATCGACCACTGTACTGCGACATTAAAAGCTATCTGCCCGAGGATATTCTCTGCGTCACTGACCGGATGAGCATGCAGCATGGCCTCGAAGTTCGGGTTCCTTTTCTGGATCACAAGTTCCTCGAATTCAGCGCCACCATTCCGGCGGAAATGAAGCTGAAATTCATGCAAAAGAAATACTTGATGAAAAAAGCCGTTCGCGGCCTTCTGCCAAAGGATATCATCTCACACCGCAAGCAGGGGTTTGTGGGGCCGATGACTAGCTGGCTGAAGAGCGATTTGAAATCGTTTGTGCTGGAAACGTTGTCTGAAGGAAATCTGTGTAAACACAATCTGTTGAACCGTGGCACAGTCAGAACGATTCTGGATGAGCATTTTTCAGGGAGAGAAATCCATGACACTTTGATATGGGCTATGGTCATCTTTCAGACTTGGTACAACATCTATATCGATAAACGGTAGGTGGAGGTATGAATGGAATCGATATATTACCTATTACTATTACTGGCAATTTATCCATACGTAATCTACCCGCTGTTCCTGATGTTATGGTCTAAAATATCGGGAAGAGCCTGGAATAAAGAGGATATAACCCCCCTGGTTTCAATGATAATTGCAGTTTATAACGAGGAGGGAGTGATCCGGGAAAAGATCGAGAACGCCCTGTCGCTTGATTACCCCAAAGATCTATTCGAAATCATCGTTGTTTCTGATGGCTCGACTGACCGGACAAATCAAATTGTTACCTCGATTATCGACCCAAGACTCGTTCTTAGAGCATACCTGGAAAGAAGCGGCAAAACGGCATGTCTGAATCAGGTCGTCCCTGATGCAAAGGGTGAAATTCTGGTATTCACCGACGCCAATTCCATGTTCCCATGCGACACGCTCTTGAAACTCTCCAGAAATTTCTCTGACGGCCAGATTGGCCTGGTTACCGGATGGACCAAGTACCGGAACGCTGGCGGCGAGGAGGAAACCACGGGTCTTTATGCACGCCTGGAAAAGGTTACAAAATACTGGGAAAGTCTCCTCTCTTCATGCGTCGGTGCGGACGGAGCTGTCTTTGCCGTAAGAAAAGCGCTGTATCAACCGCTAAAGGACTTTGACATAAACGATTTTGTGATTCCGCTGAACGTTATAGGTCAAGGGAAAAGGGTCGTTCTCGACCCCGAGGTATATTGTGTGGAAAAACCATCGGAAGGCGAAATGAAGGAGTTTCGTCGTCAGGTGCGCATAACAAACAGGACCCTGGGCGCGATCTGGAGAAATATCGAGTTTTTAAATCCTCTGCGATACGGATCTTTTGCCTTGTGCCTGTTTTCGCATAAAGTTCTTAGATTTTTGGTGCCTTTCTTCTTTCTGGGCACCTTCTGCACCGGGTTGGTTCTGTCCAGTCAGTCGATTATCTATGCGGGTTTTGCAATTGCCCAGGCTTTTTTCATCGCTGTTGGTATCTTCGGAATATTTAAGTATTTTGACGGGCGGTTAGTACAGTTATGCTCTTTTATCCTGTTGACTATTTACGCACAATTGATTGGTTGGATACGATGGGCCACAGGCAAATCCGATGTAATATGGAAACCGGAACGGTAAGTAAGGGTTCACGCTTGCTTTGACCGGCCTGCAGGGTCAACGGAAAATGGTTGCGTATGATTTCGGAGATTGGTGATCAGGTATGAGAAAAATATCAATACTTTATTTTATTCCAGAACTTGGTACAGGTGGAACTGAACGACTTGTTTTTGATCTCTGCAGACTTTTAGACCGTGCAGCATTCACTCCTTCAGTATGCACCTTTACGGGAGGAAATTATGTAGAGCGACTCCGTGAAGCCGGGGTGGATGTTTGTCTTTTAACTGATGAAAATACTTATTCTAAATCTAAAAGTGTTTTGCAAAAAGTCAGGCAGTTCCGTGCCAGAGTTTCTTTGTTTGATGAAATAATAAAGAAAAATTGCATTGATATTATCAATTCACATCACTTCGGGCCGCTTTTACACATGGCTTATGGCCGTGAACGGAACCGCCGTGTGTGGATGCACACGGAACACATCAGGCCGGATATAGAAAATGCAGGTTCCCGGTATTTGCCATTGACTCGATGGGCATATAGGCTTCCGGATCTGGTGTCTGGTGTTTCTCAGGAAGTCATTAACTATTATACTGAAACTATTGGCGTTACAAGTGAGAGGACTCGGCTTGTTCTCAATGGTGTTAATGTGAAGGCATTTGCAAAACAGGGTAACCCGGTGGCAAAGCGTCATGAATTGGGACTTTCATCGGAAGATTTTGTAATTGGTATTATGGCAAACCTCCGGCCTCAAAAAAATCAAAAAAATGCTATTATTGCTTTTTCCCTTATTTGTGAGAACTACCCAAGGCTTAAGTTGGTTTTGGCTGGTGACGGAAACTGCAGGCCTGAACTTGAACGTTTAGTTCGAGAAAATCGTTTGGAGAATAAAGTGCACTTTCTTGGCTACCGTTCGGATGCTGAAGAACTCATGGAGATTTTTGATGTCTACTGCCTTCCTTCATTTTACGAGGGAATGCCACTGTCAATTATGGAAGCGTGGTCTGCCGGCAAACCGGTTGTTGCCACAGATGTATTGGGCACCCGAGAGCTCGTTAAAGACGGAATGAATGGTGTACTTGTGCCAACAAACGACCCCGTTGCATTAGGTAAAGGACTTAAGCGGGTTATCGATGACAATTATTTTAGATCTTTAATTTCAGCAAACGGAGAAGCTTTTGCTCATGCCGAATGCTCAATAGATCGGATGGTTGAAAAATATGAGATGCTTTATCGTGCAGCAGTTATCTACCGACAGTCTGCATCAAAACACCAGTAGGTGCTCCAGTGCTCCATCTCGTCGCTCCAGTTGGTCTTGCTGGAGGTGACACAAACCATTATTAACAGGCAGACTTCCAGCACTGCGCAAGATGCAGTATTATTAACATCGCGAAATATATTTGCCTGCCCCTCACCCCCTTTTGATACTTGCTCTAGTGCTACTTCCTGATTATGTGGTGTACCTTTTTGAACAGCCAAATTTAAGCATTATCAACACAACATAAAGTAATTACTGTCATTTTAAAATTAGTGATTCGGCATGCTTTGTGAGTATCACACCTTTAGTTTGTGCATTATGGCCTTGGCGGTATCATGAAGAACCGCTGCTGGTCGATCCAGTCTTGGAGGAGAATGTATGAGAAAAAAACACTCTTTGTCGTTTTTATCAATGTTTTACACACTGCTGTTTCTGGTAATGTTCGGGCAGAGCGGCTGCGGTGGTGGAGGCAGTCCCGGCGGAAAAGCAGCTCAGGCCGCAAAAGTACTTGTATCGATTTCGATCCAACCAGCCGATAACAAGTTGGCAGTTGGTAAAACGCAACAGTTCACGGTAATTGGTAATTATACAGACGGCACTACGTCCTCGGATCCGGGCTCACCAGTGAACTGGAGCTCATCTTCCACCTCCGTTGCCACAATAACTCCGAATGGAATGGTAACTGCAGTTGCAGCCGGTCAAACAACGATTACAGCTACCTTGGGGGATTTCTCCAACACGACTACCTTGACAGTACCTGCTACCGTGCTTGTTTCAATAACAATCTCCCCCTTCAATCCGACAATAGCCATCAATGCCGCCCAACAGTTCACGGCAACCGGAGCATACTCAGACGGCACCTTTCAGGTACTGACATCATCGGTAACCTGGAATTCTTCCGATACATCCAAAGCCACCATTGCTCCGGACGGCAAGGCCGCCGCTGTTGCAGCAGGTTCAACAACTATTACAGCCACACTAGGCACCGACTCGGCCAAAACTACCCTGAATGTAACCCCGGCCTCACTTTTGTCCATTGCCGTCACGCCTTCCAATCCGGTCATTGACATCGGGACGACTCAACAATTCAGCGCCACAGGAACATTTTCTGATAACGCAACCCGCGATTTGACCGCTCAAGTAACCTGGAGTTCATCCGCCAGCTCCATTGCCGGCATCACTTCGGATGGCAGGGCCACAGCTGTTGCAACCGGCACGGCAGCGATTACCGCTGCATTTGGCGTTGTATCCGGATCACAGAATCTGAATGTGACGAATGTGACGAATGTGACGCAGTCATCTGCGACTGGAACCTGGGTGGGAACGTACACTATATATGATGGTGTTGATCCAAGTCAGTTAGGTACATACACGTTCAAATTAGTTCTTAATCAAAGTGGAACCAGCGTGACCGGTACTTCATCGCTGCGCTATAACACCATTGGCCAGATAAGAGCGGATGGACACTTTATAGAAGGAAACGTGGTCGGTGGACAGATTAATTTTATCTTTACATACATCAAATATTCACGGGAAATGGTGGATATCGGAACTGCCACAATCACTGATGATTCCATGACCGGAAGTGTTATTGAAAACTACAACGGTGGGTACATTTGTAGTTACATTTTCAGCCTGAAAAAACTGTAGCCGAAAGATTGATTGATGACAAGGCCTGCTGTTCGGATCTGAATGCTAAATGTCAAATTGAGTTCAGACGGTCTTGTAATTTGTAATTGCATTTAAGATGGCATTAATCTTCATTGAGAAGACCGGGGCCGAGTACCTTTATAAGGTACTCGGTTTTTTGTTTTTATGTGTTCCAAGTCACAACTATGTGCGGAGATTTGGGGTAATAATACGTCCAAAATGATATCAAAAGTATGAAGTAAACATGTTTACTATTCAGTGATATGTGTCACATGAATTTAATCGTCGATGGACGATAGTATAAACCAAAAAGTGCTGTTTCCGAAGAGGTAAACCCAGGGTGACTTGGGGACACAAAGCTGCGGGTCCTGAAATATTCCAGGTATTTTCAGGATAGCCGGGTTGGCGAAGGAACAGGTTCCCGGTAGTTATTAAACTACGGCGGACTGTTTCTTTTTTTTTGCTCTGAAAGTGCTGTTGAGAGCAGACAAAAAGACAGTAAAACGCCGGATATGAAAAGGAGCCAGTTTATGAAACGCTATGCCCTCAAGATTCTCTTCTATGCGTGTTTATTCAGCATAGTAACAGCCTCGATCAGCCAGGCAAGAGATGTAACCCTGCAGTGGGACCCCAGCACGGACTCTTCCGTGACAGGTTATAAACTGGAGTACAATGCCGACTCTGCCACCATTCCCTTCACGGGGACAGGTGCGGCACAGGGAGCGTCTCCCTATGATGCCAAGAAGGTTACAACTGCCACCTTGACCGGCCTTGATCCCAACCGAGCCTATTATTTTGCTGTTACCGCCTATGATGCGTCCGGGAATCAGAGCTCTTATTCCAATATCGTCAGCGTTGCTGAAGCCACCCCGCCGACGGTATCTCTTACTGCGCCGGCAACAAATACTACAATTAGTGGAACGGTTTCAGTTACCGCCAGTGCTACTGATAATGTCGGGGTAGCAAAAGTAGAATTTTATCTGAACGGCACACTTAAGACAAGCGACACGTCGTCACCGTATGTGTATTCGTTGAACACTTCTTCACTTGCTTCCGGGACGTACACGCTAATGGCCAAGGCCTACGATGCAGCCGGAAATGTTGGTCAATCCAGTAATGTTGCCGTAACAGTTGTTAACGATACAACAGCTCCAACGGTATCCCTGACGGCGCCTGCCAACAATGCTACCGTGAGCGGAACAACGACAATAACAGCAAACGCCAGCGACAATGTAGGAGTGAGCAAAGTGGAATTTTATCGGAGCGGTACGCTTTTGTACGCAACCAACGTGGCTCCGTTCAGTTATGGCTGGAATACGGCTACGGTTGCAAACGGTGCCTATACCTTGACAGCCAAAGCCTACGACAATACCGGCAACGTTACTCAGTCCGCGAATGTCCTGGTAACGGTAAATAATACGATTACGGATACCACTGCCCCATCTGTGTCCGTGACTTCTCCCACTAATAGTGCCACCGTCAGCGGAACCGTTTCGGTTGCCGCTTCCGCTTCTGATAACGTTGGTGTCAGCAAAGTCGAGTTCTACATCAACAGCGTCCTGGCAGCCACAGATACTGCTATTCCCTTCACTTACAGCTGGAATACATCTTTAATATCCAATGGATCATACATTGTTTTGGCCAAGGCATATGATGCGGCAGGTAATGTCAGTCAGTCGTCCAGCGTGACTGCTACTGTCAAAAATACGATAACTCCGCCTGCAGGAACCGTTTCAGTGCTCTTTGGCAATGCAACAGGTTCCAATTACTCTAATACCGTTGAGGATACATATCTCAACATAAATAATGGTGTTAATGCTACCAGTACGGCTCTTAATACATACACTTGGCCAGCAGCCACGCCGGCAAACGCCATCTTGATGAAGTGGGACCTTTCTGGCCTGCCTGCGAATGCCCAGATACAGAGCGCCACACTCAGCCTCTACGTGACCGCCAGTGGCGGAGATGCCCAGTACGAGATGCCGGTATCGGAAATAATCAACAAATCACCAGTCATCGCCAAAAGTAACGGTAACACTTACGACGGGACCAACTCATGGACAGCCAGCAGTGTGCCTTACGGTGGAATTCCCCTGGCCCAGTCTGATATCGCTTCTGCGGTTGATGCCCCACTTATCGACAAGACCATTGGTTACAAAAGCTGGAACGTCACAAGCATTGTCAAGGATTGGGTGGTAACACCTGGCAACAACAAGGGGCTGCTACTGAACTCATCTAACAAAGCCAGCGCCGACAGTAACCGCGTATTTGCTTCCAGTGAGGCAGTTAATGCAAATCAGAGACCAAAACTTGTTGTAACGTACACCTTGGCCTCTGATACTGTTGCTCCCACAGTTGTGATCAATTCTCCGACCAGCAACACAACTGTCAGCGGTACGGTAGCAGTCACTGTCGCCGCATCCGACAACGTCGGTGTCAGCAAAGTGGAGTTCTACTTAAATAACGTTCTTCAGACTACCGATACCGCATCACCCTACAGCTTCAGTTGGAATACTGCCGTGCTGGCCAACGGTTCCTACACTCTGAGCGCCAAGGCTTATGATGCAGCAGGCAATGTGGGACAGTCTTCATCAGTTAGCGTTACAGTCAATAACCCGATTGCCGACACTACAGCCCCATCTGTGTCCATCTCGTCTCCTGCCGCCGGTAGCACTGTCAGTGGTGCGGTAACGGTAAGCGCCACCGCATCCGATAACGTCGGCGTCAGCAAAGTGGAGTTCTACTTAAATAACGTTCTTCAGACGACCGATACCGCATCACCCTATAGTTTTAGCTGGAATACTGCTGCGGTTGCTGGCGGGTTATATAGCCTGACGGCTAAAGCCTATGATGCTGCCGGCAACAGCGGCTCAAGCAGCACTGTTACAATAACTGTTTCCAACACGGTGGTGACGCCGTCATCAAGCTATAGCATCTGGTCAGCCTCCACAGTTCCCGGAGTGGTTGACGCAGGTCCGGACAGCGCGGTAGAGCTTGGAGTGAAAATTCGCTCAGATGTAAATGGCACTATTACGGGAATTCGCTTCTACAAGGCATCTACAAATACCGGCACTCATGTTGGTAACCTCTGGAGCAGCTCCGGCAAGCTTTTGGCCAAAGCCACCTTCTCCGGTGAATCCGCGTCAGGCTGGCAGCAAGTAAATTTTGCCACTCCGGTAGCCGTCACTGCCAACACCGTTTATGTGGTCTCCTATCATACGAATGGTGGTCACTACAGCGACGACCAGAGCTATTTTGCCGGCAAGGGTGTTGATAATGGCCCGTTGCATGCGCTGGCCAATGGGGTGTCAGGTTACAGTGGCGTATATGCCTACGGTTCCTCCAGCACATTTCCTAATCAGGGGTGGAATAGTTCCAACTATTGGGTAGATGCTGTTTTTAAGCCGTAAATAAATCTGAATTTAATTAATAGACAAAAAAGCTGACCTCATGTTTAAGAGGCCAGCTTTTTTGTTGTTTATGATAAATTTTTCCTGCAAAAATAATAACACGTCGCGTTATTTTTGCAATTCTCTCATCCTGCTGTAACTATTACGTTTTCAGGGCTCTGTGCACTTTTGTCAAACCTAATACTAACATGCTATTTTTGCTTTGATTTATACAACGTACTGTAACCACGGCATTTAACATTTTGGCGTGAAAAGTGAATTGTAATTAACCAAATTACAAGAATAAATTGCGATACAACTGATGTATGTTTTACGAAGCGTTTGGTTATTGAGCCTGTGATTTGAAGTAATGGAATTTTTTTTCAAAAGGAGCTTCGGTATGAAAATATTGCTTCCTGTAGCAGGAAAAGGAACCCGATTGCGTCCGCAAACTCAGACCAAGGCAAAATCACTTGTGCATGTGGCCGGAAAGACCGTACTTGAGCATATCATCAATCGCCTCAATAATTCGTGTGCAACGGAATATGTTTTCATAACTGATGAAAATGGTGAACAGGTCAGGGAGTTTATGGAAAGAAAGTTTCCTTCTCTGTCATGTCGCTATATCGTCCAGAAGGAGCAAAAAGGCCCTGCGCATGCTCTGTCCCTCGCTGCGCCCTTTGTAGAAAAAGGTGATAACCTCTTGATTGTCTTCAACGACACTATATTTGATGCAGATCTCAGTCTGATTACTAACCTCTGCGCCGACTGTGATGGTCTGATCTATTCCAAGGAAGTGGAGGATTATCAGCGGTTCGGCGTAAATATAGTCAAGGACGGGATCATCACAGCTATGGTGGAAAAACCTGACACCCCTGTTTCAAAACTGGCGCAGGTTGGACTTTACTACTTGAAGAACGGTTCAGATTTTATGCAGTATCTCAATCAGACCATTGCCAACGAGGATTTGGTGAAGGGAGAGTACTATCTGCCATCAGTCTTTATGCGAATGATAAAGGATGGCCGGACTTTTAAGGCACCTGAAATCGATGCCTGGCTGGATTGCGGAAAACCGGAAACCCTCTTGGAAACTAACAGCTACCTGCTCATTGGCCGCCATCATATCCATGGTTCATCAATTGACTCGGTGCTTATCGAACCGGTCCACATCGAAAAGGGAGCTGTTGTGCGTGGATGCATACTCGGACCGAATGTTTCCGTTGCGGCCGGGAGTGTCATCGAGACAAGTATTGTCCGGAACTCAATTATAAATGGCATGTCCATTGTCAAGAATATGATTTTGCAGAACTCGATCCTCGGAGATGCGGTACATCTCATAAGTTCGGCTCGTCGCATGAACATAGGCGATCACTCTTCGATAGAGTTACAGGGAGGATAGTCTTACGTCTGGCGATAGGATAGGCCGTTCGGTTTACTGTTGCTAACAAGGTTTTCTCTCCATTCTGGTACCAATTATCAGATTTGATTACGGCTTCGAGGGATGTCTCCACCCGTTGAAAAATTGCACAGTCAAGTCTCCTACACACGTAAAACATCATATGCATGTTCTCTCCGCTTATTTTTACGGTTTCCTTGGTAAGAAAAAACTGCAAAAAAAATCGGTAAATATGTCGATATGGTTAACAGTTTTGCCAAGAGTGCTGCGTGCTACAAAATGTATCTTATGGGCATTACAGATATATTGGGTTTGGCACGTTTGATGCTCAATCAGTATGTGTCTACAGGACTCTCATACAGAATTTAATCTGAAGGGAGATTGTTATGTTAATCAGAGTCAAATATGTCGATAATCGCTTCGATATGGTCCGTCCAGAAATTCTTGACCGACTTCTTGAAGCAGGAAAGGTGCGGGAATTCCAGCGTAGTGACGGTTGGGTAATGCCAGGGATAGGCAACTTGCGTCACAAGAACAGGAGCGGCTATTCCGGTCCTGATCGCCGCAAAATAGGGGCAGAAGAGCGGAGTGCTTCTCAATAGTACGTGCAAAGCAGTAGCAACGTGAAAAAAATAGTTGTGTTGAATTTTAGTAAAGTTTCCGTTGGTTAAAAACTGCTCTTGGCTGTTTTTAACCAACGGTCGAATTGTATTAACCACTTAATATTACTAAGCATTCCCCGGTTTTTTTTGAGGGGGATGCTTTTTTTTAAAAAAAATAATGCATGGATGGAGTTGAAAAAATAATCTTGAGCCATGTTTGTCATGCACATGGAACGGCATGCCTGGATGGAAATAGTAAGAATATCAGAACTATTCGAGTCCGCTGGATAAATATATTTTGTATGCTAGAATTATAAGCAGGTACTGTTAAGAATTGCCGATCCATGGTCCTGTGGATAAAAGGAACCTGCCATGCTGACAGAAAAGTCCGACGGTATTCTGGAAGAACGCGAGGGGCTTAATCTTGCTAAAGTGCAGTGTGAGCAAATTTTTAATGCGGTCTCTGATCTAATAATTATTGTTGATAACAATCTTACCATCATGAATGTCAATCGTGCCATGGCGGAACGCTGCGGTATGACTCCCAAGGAGTTGGAGGGGCGCAAATGTTTTGAAGTGATGCATGGCACGGAGTCACCACCTGAGTCTTGCCCGCATACCAAATTATTGCTCAGTGGAGAGTGTCAAAATGCAGAATTTACTGTTGAAAAACTTCACGGAGTTTTTGATGTAAGAATGTCTCCGGTATTTAATTCAGAGGGGCAATTAATAACATGTATTCATATTGCCCGGGATATCACCGAGAAGAAACGCCAGGAAGGACTGCTGGCGATACAGCAAAAACAGCTTGAAGAGATTAACAGTAACCTCGAGACCCGTATTAACGATGCGGTAACCGAACTGCGCAAAAAAGATGATATTCTCATTCAGCAGAGCCGGCTGACCGCAATGGGTGAAATGATAAGCGCTATTGCCCACCAATGGCGACAACCGCTCAACAACATCGGCTTGATTGTGCAGAGTCTGCAACTTGCCTTTAAGGCAAACGATCTCACCGTTCAGGAACTGAACGAAGATGTTGCCGATACGATGAACATCCTTCGTCAAATATCCGAAACTATTGATGATTTTAGCAACTTTTTCAGCTATGAGGAAGAATCGAGTCCATTTGTCGTAAACGACCTTGTGTCGAGGGCTCTTTCTTTTGTTGAATCAGCACTTAAAAAAAGAGGGATAAGGGTCGAACTGGATGTACAGGACGACATAACTGCAACAGGGTATCCTAATGAATACGTGCAGGCGCTGCTCAATATTATTTTGAATGCACGGGATGTGTTACTGAACAATCGAACCTCCCCACTGATCACTATCAGGATTTTTGAGGAAAATGGCCGTGCAATAGTCACAGTGCGTGATAACGGCGGCGGCATCAGTGAGGCCAATTTGCCGAAAATATTCGATCCATATTTTACGACCAAGAATCAGAGCACGGGAGCAGGTATCGGCCTGTACATGGCCAAGATGGTTTTTGAGAAAAAAATGCATGGTTCTTTGACGGCTCGTAACGTTGATGGCGGGGCAGAGTTCCGGATAGAAATGTAGTTATGTGAAGGGTGAGGTCTCGGGTTGCACTCTACAGAAACAGGTAAAATGAGGGCTGACGTTTAAATGACAAAGACATCAACTGGAGTTGCCCAAACACTCCACCAACGCGCCGAAGAGATAGCTCGTCTGGATGAAGATGCGGTTTTACAAACATTGACACTTGCCGATGCACGGCAGTTGTTTCACGAACTGCGGGTTTATCAGGTCGAGATGGAGTTGCAGAACGAAGAATTGCGCCGAACGCAACAGAAGTTGGGGGCTTCACGTGCCCGTTATTTCGATCTGTATGATCTGGCGCCGGTTGGTTATTTGACCATCGGTCAGAACGGGCTTGTTTTGGAGGCGAATCTCACCGCCGTCACCATGCTTGGTTGTGCCCGGAGTGATCTGCTCAAGAAGCCGATTTCTCACATGATATTACATGAAGACCAGGATATATATTTCCGCCACCATAAGGAGGTTATTGAAGGTAATAAAGTAGAGGCTTGGGAAATGAGGATGATACCGAACAACAGCTCACCGTTCTGGGCTCGTCTGCAGGCTGTCCCGGTGCATAATGGCGAATACTGGATCACTTTCAGCGACATAACTGCATATAAACAGATGGAAGAAGAGCTTCGGGAAAGTAGCGATTATTTCAAAACCGTGCTCATGTCAGCTAACGATGGAATTGTCCTTCAAGAAGCAGGCGGGAAATTCATAGTCTGGAATCATACCGCGGAAAGGGTGTTTGGCATCACTTCCAGGCAGGCATATGAACTGTCACCCGCCAGTTATGACTGGAAAACGTATCACGAAGATGAAACCCCGTTTCCCGGTGCCGAGCATCCCTCCATGAAGTCATTAGCGTCTGGAAAACCCTGCTTTAATACAATTATGAAAGTTGTGCGTAATACCGGCGATTTTTCATGGATCAATGTTAATACGAGCCCGATCTTCAAAGAGGGTGGAACATCACCCAGTTCCGTCGTCATAACATTTTCCGATATTACCGAGCGGAAACAGGCCGAGAGGGTTTTGCAGTCCCGCATAAGAATAAGTAATTTTACCTTCGGGCATTCGCTTGATGAGCTGCTGACAAAAGTTCTTGATGAGGCAGAAGATTTGACCGGCAGCCAAATCGGTTTTTTTCATTTTGTTAATGATGACCAAATCACATTGTTAAAACAATGCTGGTCAACCAATTCCATGTCAGGGCTCTGCACTGCAGAAGGGAGGGGTACTCATTGTCACCTGGACCAAGCCGGGGTATGGGCCGACTGCATCCGTGAGAGAAAACCATTGATTCACAATAGTTATGAGTCGCTGCCGCACCGTAAAGGAATGCCGCTGGGACATACCCCCGTACAAAGGGAACTTGTCGTGCCGATTTTCCGCAATAACCTGATTGTCGCGGTCCTGGGTGTCGGAAATAAAAAGGTGGATTACATTGCGCAGGAAATTACAACGCTCCAGTATTTGGCGAACCTGGCCTGGGATATTGTTACCCGCAAGCGTGCGGAAGAAGAACTGTTGCTTGCAAAGGAAACGGCAGAAACTGCTAATCATGCCAAGTCGGATTTTCTTGCTACCATGAGCCACGAGATACGGACACCACTGAGTGCCTTAATGGGTAATATCGAGCTGTTGGAAGGGTCACCGCTTACATTACAACAACAAGAGTATCTGAAGGACGGGAAGTCGGCTTCTCAGATGTTACTGCAGGTAATTAACGATGTGCTCGATTTTTCCAAGATTGAGGCAGGAAAACTGGAGTTGGCCAATGAAATTTTCTCTGTCTCTTCGATGGGCAGGCAACTGGTGAGAATGTTCTCCGCCGTTGCCCAGAGTAAGGGGCTCGCCCTCATTGCTTCACTCGCTGACGATCTGCCTGAATATATCAGCGGTGACCAGCAGCGTGTGCGCCAAATTATTTCCAACCTGCTTAGTAATGCCATCAAGTTCACCGAACACGGTACGATTTCATTGGAGATTATCCGCGAAACGGTACACTTCGCAGTCGGTTCCGACAGGGATATGTTGCGAATTGTCGTCAGAGACACCGGCCTGGGGATCCCTCTCGAAAAACAAGACAGCATCTTTGAAAGTTTTACCCAAGTTGAAAATTTCAATACCCGAATCGCGTCAGGTACAGGGCTGGGGCTGCCCATTTGCAAGCGTCTGCTGGCTCTCATGGGCGGAAATATCTCCGTATCAAGCATGCCAGGCGAGGGGTCTGTTTTTGTGGTTGTGCTGCCGGTTATTTGTGCCAAAGAAGCTCATACTCAGGCTCACCCCCAAGATTATACTCAGGCTCATGTATTTTCTCGTAAGATCCTGCTTGCCGACGATGATGAGAGGGGGAGGGATGTTGCACAAAAACTGCTTCAGCGCAGGGGATACAAGGTGACGGCAGTGGAGAACGGCGCCAAGCTTCTTGAAGCTTTACAAAAAGAGGATTTTGAAATTGTTCTCACCGATATATCAATGCCGGATATGGAAGGCACTCAGGTCGCGCGTATTATCCGCTCTGGAGAGCGTGCCGGCATAGATCCACACATCCCGATTATCGCGATGACAGCGCACGCTTTTTCAGAGGATCGTACACGATTCATGACTGCAGGCATCAACGGCTATGTAGCTAAGCGAGTTAATCTTGCTGAACTGTTCGGGCAGATTGAAGAGTTGTGCAACCGGTAATTCCTGCTTCCGGAGATTTCGTTCCCGAGTGTCTTTTATGGGATAAAATGCCTCCCCATCCCCCACATGTTACAAAACGAGCTACAAGTAATAAATCTAACTTCAGGAACTTCCCGCATTCAAATTGATATTACTACGTTTCCTCGTTTTTATACCTTTTTCGCTAAAATATTTTACCATCATTCTTTGGAAGCTTGGTTGTAACCGATCGTATTTAAACAATAATGCTTTTGGCATGTCTTGTGTAATGCATATCCGCTGATAAATAATAATCAGAGGGGGAGGTCTGTATGAAGATTTGTATGACCGGCACCAACGTTTGCTTGGAAGGTGACTGGACCCTTTCCGGAGTGACCCGTAATCTTGATTCATTGGCTCTTTCCCTGCAGCAGATGGAATCCGGACTTGAAAAAGACCTGAGAATCGACTGTGGCCGGATGAAAGAAGCAGATATAAGTGGTCTGCAACTTCTCAATGTGTGGCTGCAGTGTGCCACGTTCCGGGGTATGAAGCCGACCCTGATCAATGTGCCCGAACGCTTGCAACACGTTATGCAGGTTTTGATCGGACAGAAGATTGTTGATACCTATCCTGGCGCGCCTGTAATGGTGTCCTGACAGGCTATACTGAAGGGAATGCCGGAAGAAAAATATCAGGATTGTATTCTTATCGCAGAGTTTCAGTGTCAGGAAAGGCCATCATGAATTACCTCAAAATAATTATCAGCGGAGTGCTGTTCACCGCGATGTGCGCTCCGATCGGCACTGGGGCTGCAGCCCGGGAAAAATCAGGAATTCCCACTCAGCAGACATATGGAGAAGTGGACGGATCTCAGCCCAGTGGTGATCTGCGTGAGAAAGAGCAAGCGCAAAAGCTGCTGAGGGATCAGGAAATTCAGGGAGTGATCAGCCAGAATCAGCTTATGGAAGAAAAAATAGAAAAAAACGACGCACAAAAACAGGAAAATCAGGACCAGGACACCGAGATTCTGCAGGAGTTGCTTCTGGAATTTCCCGTTTCAGAAGCACCTTCAGTCCCACGCTAATAACGTGTGCAGCGCCATGTTTTTAAAGGAGAATGTTAATGGGTAATTACATACCCGGCTCATTGTATGAAATTGGGGCGAGTGAATTATTTCAGCCTCAACATCCGGAAAGAAGTAGCCGGGAACATTGAATATGGCCAAGTTGAACACAATTGTTGATTACTTTCAGCATGTCATCCCCATTTCCGTTCATCAGTGGCATTCCCTCGAGTTGCGAACATCATCGCAGCTTATCGGTGAGTGGCGCCTTCCACCGGTAGTATTTTATCGCCACCTGGCTTTTTCGCTCAACAACGCCCATCACGCATCTGCCCCGCCGGTGTACGCGTCGCACCTGAATCTGTTTGCTCTTTTGCAGACCGTGTATCGATACATGATAGATGTGCTTGCTGAAGGTGAGGCTGCTCGTGTGCTTGAACAGGCGGTTATGCACTCCGGATATGACCCGGAAAGTGGTGAAGTTCTGCAGTCGATGGAGCGATTTGTGGCGTTATTCCCGCCTGCCCAGGTGCTATCCGGTGAAATGTTGGCGGACGAATGGCTGAAGGGGCCGGGATCGCAGCGGCATCTCGTACTGCGGGAGATGCTGCTGCTGCATATAGCCGTTGAAAATCCTGCCACAATCAGTTTTCGC
>JABBNX010000052.1 GCA_019352135.1 Pseudomonadota bacterium | reverse complement strand
ATTACCGGAGAACGTCCTCGGCTTCAAAGCCAGTGGTGAGGTAACTGGATCTGACTACAAAACGGTGCTTATACCGGTCGTGGAGAAGATGCTTGCGGATCGAAAGAGCATCCGCTTTCTTTATCATCTCGGAGATGAGTTTACGGGGTTTGATGCGGAAGCCATCTGGAACGATGCCAAGGTAGGCGTGCAGCACTTCTCCTCCTGGGAGAGGGTTGCCGTGGTTACCGATGTGGGGTGGATCCGTACGTCAATGAAGGTATTTGGATTCATTTTGACCGGCCACGTCAAGGTCTACGACAATAGCGAGTTAACAGAAGCCTTGAAATGGCTGAGTGAATAAGTTCGGAGGAATTCGGTTCACACAACAGTTCCGGTCGGGCTGAATTCAGCCGGCAGAAAGAAGGAAGGATGTTAGCAGTTATCATACTCTCACCGCAGGACTACGACGCCGTTCTGTTCGATCTCGACGGTGTACTGACAAAAACGGCGCGCGTGCATGCTGCTGCCTGGAAAAAACTGTTTGACAGCTTTCTCAAACGGCGTGCCACCCGAACACGGAAGCCGTTCGTTCCCTTTGCCCTCTCCACCGACTACCCACGCTACGTTGACGGAAAGCCACGCAATGACGGCGTGGTGGACTTCCTTGCATCGCGCGGGATTGCACTCCCGTTGGGTGCGCCGGATGACGGTCCCGATGTTGAGAGCGTGTGCGGGCTGGGCAATCTGAAGGAAGGGTATTTTCTGCAGCATCTGGAGCAGTTTGGCGTCGAATCCTATGAAGAGTCACTATCGTTGGTGCGAAAAATCCGGACAGCCGAGATCAAGACCGCCGTAGTTTCCGCAAGCTCCAACTGCAGTGCGGTACTCGAAGCTGCGGGTATCGCGCACCTGTTTGACGTGCAGGTGGACGGCACTGACGTCTCCCGACTCGAGCTCAAGGGGAAGCCGTCTCCGGATTCTTATCTGGAAGCGGCACGGCGGTTACAGGTTGATCCGGTGCGCGCGGTAGTTGTTGAGGACGCGATTGCCGGCGTTGAGGCCGGACACAACGGTCGCTTCGGATGTGTCATCGGAGTCGACCGGAGCGGGCACGCCGCAGAACTGCGAAAAGCCGGTGCCGACGCCGTTGTGACTGATCTGTCGCACGTTCAGATTACGGAAGAGCCCTCTTCCACGTGGTCAATCGTGTTTGATGGCTTCGACCCGCTGCAGGAGGGTATTCGTGAGGCCTTGTGCACACTGGGGAACGGCTATTTCGCAACGCGCGGAGCAGTTGCCGGCGTAGCGGCGGACGACATTCACTATCCGGGAACGTACCTCGCCGGCGGCTACAATCGGCTCAATACTGACATCGCCGGCCGCGTGGTAGAGAATGAGGATCTGGTAAATTTCCCTAACTGGCTGATGCTCAAATTTCGCATCGACGGAGAGGGGTGGTTCGATGTGCGGTCCGTTAAACTCTTGTCATACCGTCAGGAGCTTGATCTGCGACGCGGAATGCTGTTGCGGAGCATCAGCTTCGAGCATGGCCAGGGACGTCACAGCACTCTCAAGGAGCGTCGTCTTGTATCGATGGCGGATATGCACATGGGTGCGTTGGAGTTGTCACTGACTGCTGAAAACTGGTCGGGCGGTGTCACCGTGCGTTCGGCGATAGACGGTCGAATCGTCAATGCGGGGACGAAACTGTATCGCAGGTTCAATAACCGGCATCTGGAACCGCTTGACGGCGCTGTCGCCGGTGAAGATGGCGTGTACCTGCACATGCGAACCAGTCAGTCACATATTCATGTCGCACAGGTGGCGCGCACCCGGCTTTTCATCGACAGGCAGCCACTGGATGTCCGGCGCCGGGTCATCGAGGAACCTGGGTTCATAGGACAGGAACTCGATGTTGAAGTCAAGCAGGGCGAAACCTTGGTGTTGGAAAAGCTGGCCACTCTTTATACCTCTCGCGATCAGGCCATTTCGGAGTGCGGGCTGGAGGCGCACAAGTCGATAGCCCGCGCAGGTACTTTTGATACCGTGCTGGCGAGCCATCTGCTGGCGTGGAAGCATCTGTGGCATCGCTTCGGCGTTCATATTCATTCGGCCGATCCCGACATCAAGGTGAACGTCCTGTTGCTGCTTCGGTTGAATATGTTTCACCTGCTGCAGTCTGTTTCACCAAACTCGATCGGTCTCGATATCGGCATAGCTGCACGGGGCTGGACCGGGGAGGCATATCAAGGACACATATTCTGGGATGAACTGTTCATCTTCCCGTTTTTCAATTATAGGATGCCTGAAATCACCCGTTCGCTTCTGCTGTACCGCTTTAGGCGGCTGGGAGAGGCGCGCGCCGCAGCTGCAGCTGCCGGATACAGAGGAGCAATGTTCCCCTGGCAGAGCGGAAGTGACGGCCAGGAGGAGACCCGGGCATTCAACCTGAACCCGCGTTCACAGCACTGGGTTCCCGACAACTCGTATCTGCAGCGCCACGTAGGCAGCGCCGTTGCCCTTAACGTCTGGCAGTACTTCCAGGTGACCCATGATATCGAATTTCTGCACACCTACGGGGCTGAGATGATTCTTGATATCGCATGTTTCTGGTCAAGCATCGCGCATTTTAATGATGAGCGAAAACGCTACGAGATTCACGGAGTGATGGGGCCGGATGAGTTTCATGACGGTTATCCGGATTCCGCAACACCCGGTCTCAACAACAATGCCTATACCAATATCATGGCGGTGTGGGTGCTGAGCAGGGCGTTGGAAGTCCTCGACCTGTTGTCCGATGTTTGTCGCGCCGAGCTGACGGCGCGGCTTGGCTTGTCGGCGGGGGAGATAGAGCGCTGGGATGACATCAGTCGCCGGATGTTTGTTCAGTTCCATGACGACGGAATAATCAGTCAGTTCGAGGGGTACGAAAAACTGCGGGATCTCGATTGGGAGGATTATCGGACCCGGTACGGTAATATTCAGCGGCTCGATCTCATCCTGGAAGGAGAAAACGACAGCGCCAACCACTACAAGCTCTCGAAGCAGCCGGATGTCCTAATGCTGTTCTACCTGTTTTCAGCCGAGGAGATCAGCGAATTGTTCGAGCGCATGGGGTATCCCTTCGAGTACGGCACAATTCCCCGCAATGTAACCTACTATACAAGCCGCTCGTCTCACGGCTCCACGCTGAGCCGTGTGGTATATGCCTGGGTCCTCGCGCGTTCCGATCGGCCTCGCGCAATGGACTTTTTTGCAGAGGCGCTGCAGAGTGACGTGAGCGATGTGCAACAGGGCACCACTGCTGAGGGTATCCACCTCGGCGCCATGGCGGGAACGGTTGATCAGGTGATGCGCGTATCAACGGGTATCGAAGTTCGAGGTGACGTTCTGCGGCTCAATCCGGAATTACCGCGAGAGATGGAGCGCCTCGACATGCGCATCCGCTACCGTGGGCATTCTCTCGATCTGAGGCTGACGCGCGACACGCTTACGGTACACGGGCACGACAGTGCGAAACCTCCGTTTTCCTTGAGTGTAGAGGGTAAAGTCTGTAAATTCGTCAGCGGCTCTACTAGAGTGTTTCAATTGAACAAAAAGGCAACAAAGAAAAATCGGCATGGCCCTCAAGTTTGCCATGAGCGCGAAAAAAATCTGGAAAACCATAAATAGATGTCCTGATGTCCGAAAACAGGGGCATAAAGGCATTTCTGGCACTAATTGGATATATCGTACTCATGGTGTATTGAACTATTGATAGTGTCAAGCGATGAAATTTTTTTTGAGGTTTTTTTTTTTGATGAGTTTAGGATTGAACCAATTAATAGGTGATGGTGTCATTTTCATCCATTTATCTATGATGCTTCCAAAGTTTTGTTTTGGGCACAAAAAAAGCCACCCAGTTGAAAGAGGGCTGATTATATTTAAACGGTGCAATTCCCATAAAGGGGGATTTTATTTTTGTTTTTAATATGATAGGTCCATTCATAAGGTGCAATAAAAACTTATACCCTATAAGAGACTGGGAATGCCGGAATCAAAATCCGGTGCCTTACCGCTTGGCGACACCCCAATAGTAGATATTACGTAGAATCAAAGTGTTTCGACTGTTGCTGCAAACCAGTCTGTATTTTTCGTTAGTTCATGCCGTGCTGTTTCAGCTGTTATAAAACTTTTAAAAACACCAAAAACCGTCGGTCCACTGCCTGACATCATACTTCCCGTTGCACCCATACCCATCAGGCGGGATTTGATATCGGCAATGACCGGAAATGCCGGAATAGTTACCGATTCAAGATCATTGGACATCACTGAAACAATTTGGTCGATTGACTCGAAAAACTTCGGCAGTTCATTCAGCTTTTTCTTACTTGTCAACTGTAAAGATTGATAAACCCATGAAGTTGAGACATGGACACCTGGGTTGACAAGCAATATCCAACATTTAGGCATACCAGGGAGGGGGGTAAGCAAATCTCCTATTCCTTCTGCAAGTGCTGTCTGCTGGAAAATAAAAAATGGTACGTCGGCACCAAGTTTACTGCCGATATTCATAAGCTTCTGTACAGGAAGCTCCAGCTTCAGAATTTCATTCATTCCCATCAGTACCGATGCTGCATCACTGCTGCCCCCCCCAAGTCCTGCAGCGACAGGGATTTTTTTAACGATTTCAATATTTACTCCGTAACCGGGCTTTGCAAGGCCAAGTAGTGCATGTGCTGCTTTCCAGGCAATATTTTCAGGACCGTTAGGAGCTCCTTTCGAGTTGCAGGAAACATTAATGACTGGGGTTTTTGTTAAGGTTAAAATGATTTCGTCACAAAGATTGACTCGCTGCATAATCATGCGAAGATCATGATACCCATCAGGCCGTTTTCCTATGACATCGAGCAGATAGTTTATTTTAGCCGGGGCGGACAGGGTTAATGAATCCATATAAACTCCAAAACAGTGAAAGTTAGTTTGTCTTGTCCGTTATAAGAATAAACAGCATTTTTGTCGAGCAGGAAGTTGTTCTGCGATATGAAATGAATTTGACAGTTTTGCAAACAGTGTGTTACCTCTGAAAATCATTATTGATATATTATAAGAGGTCGGAAATATGTTTAAAAATCTTCGTGATGACATTAATTCAGTTTTTGAACGTGACCCAGCCGCGCGAAGTATGCTGGAAATTGTTTTCTGTTATCCGGGACTTCATGCGCTTTGGTTCTATCGTATTGCCCATTGGTTCTGGATTCATGAGTTCTTTTTTGTTGGACGATTCACGTCCCATCTCGGACGATTCTTTACCGGAATTGAAATACATCCCGGGGCCAAGATCGGCAGGAAGTTTTTTATTGATCATGGTATGGGGGTTGTTATTGGAGAGACGGCTGAGATTGGTGATAACGTGACACTGTATCACGGCGTAACCTTGGGTGGGGTTACCTGGGATAAGGTTAAACGACATCCGACTCTGCTTGATAACGTGGTGATCGGTTCCGGCGCCAAGGTATTGGGACCGTTTACTGTAGGCAAGGGTGCAAAAATCGGCTCCAATTCTGTCGTTGTAAAAGAAGTTCCGGATAATGCCACGGTTGTTGGAATACCCGGAAGAATAGTTATGGCCGAAGAAAAAAAAGCGGATGGTCGGGCAGATCTGCAACATGGACAGTTGCCGGACCCAGAAGCAAAGGCGATCGCCTGCCTGTTCGACCAGATTCGCGAACTGGAACGAAAATATGATGTTCTAGCAGCAGAATACTCAGAGCTTAAAAACAAGATCATCGGCCAAAGTATACAGGAACCAAGAAAATAGAGATTTCTATGCTCCTTGACGCCTCGCAGAAAATCTGACATATTTCCACCTATGATAAAACGGCAAACAACAATAAATCGTATTTTTAAAGTTTCCGGCATCGGCCTGCACAGTGGTCGGGAAGTAACATTGGAGTTTCTTCCCCGCCGCGAATTCGGCATCGCTTTTGTGTATAATGGGCAACTTATTCCTGCCCGTTATGACATGGTCGGTGACACGCGACTTTCCACCCAGATTTGCCGTGATGGAGTTTCCGTTGCGACAATTGAACACCTGATGGCGGCGCTCTATTTTTCCGGCATTACGAACTGTCTGGTTTATATTGACGGTCCAGAAGTGCCGATAATGGATGGATCGGCCTGGGAGTTCTATCAAGGTATGTGGAAGGCAGGAGTGTATGAGTTTCCTGAGACCGGTGTGTATTTGAAAGTACTCCGCCCGATTGAGGTTACCAGAGATGATGCATATGTGCGGGTAAAACCGCTCAATACACTGGATATTACTATGTCCATCGAGTTCCGGGCACCAGTGGGAAAACAGAAAAAACGGGTTACTGACGTTGAGAATGCGTTTTCGATAATCAATTCCCGTACGTTCGGTTTTCTTGAGGAGCTTGAAGCGATTCGCAAAGCAGGTCTGGCTAAGGGAGCATCACTGGATAACGCCGTAGCGATTGGAGAAGACAGTATTGTCAACCCTCACGGACTACGCTACAAGAAAGAGCTGGTCAATCATAAAATACTGGATCTGATCGGAGATTTTTATACGTGCGGATATCGTATTCTCGGTAAGGTTGATGCCAACAAGACCGGACACCATCTCAATAACCTTTTTCTGAAAGAACTTTTTTCAGATCCTCAGAATTACAGCATTTATTGACCCAGAATAACTTCTCCCGTATCAGTAAACAGTTTCACCGGCAATTCAAATGCCCTGATAAATATATGCAGTATGCCCTTGCTCATTGATTTCACCGGAATGGCACTTACCTGAGGGGCAGACCATTTCCCTTTAGCCTCGAAATATGCGGTTAGTAAACCTTTATCTTTTCCAGTCAATAACCAGCCGACGATTGGAATCCGGTTGACAATCTTGTCCACGGTCTGAAGCGGCTGGACTCCGATGGTAAGATTTAAATCCTCTTTAACAATATCTGCATTTCCAATTATTGAAATGTTTATGGCATTACTGCTTATAAAAAGATCCTGGGTACCCAGAATGCCATCTTTCACCGAAATACTCCCTTTAATGCTGCTATACGGCATCCCGCCTGAGGCCATATCCGGTAATTTAAATTTCAGCAACTGGGAAAAATTTAAAATTGAAAAAACCTTGGAGAGCGTGTTGAATTTACGCAACTTCCCGTTATACATGCTGAGCTGTATATTTCCTAACGTGTTTTTTTTGATATCGAGAAGGGTGTTTCCACGGGCTGTAAGATTGCCGTGGAGCGTTAATACCCCTGTGACTTCATGGGAAATATCGAGGGCAGCGAACAGTTTTTCTGCATCAGCTTTAGAGATGTCAAGTGTCAAATCATAGCGATCACCCAGTTCGCCACCGGGAGCAATTCTTCCATTGGCCGTAAGTTTACCGCCCAGCATTTCTGCAGTCAGGTGTTGCAGATAAACAATGCCTTTCTCCTGTTGAACTTCGGCCTTCAATTTACTGTACGTCAATTTACCATAATTTCCGGATTCGACATTCAGGGAAAGCCTTAAATCCAATCCGGGACTTTGTCCCTTCTCTGTCTTTTTTGGCGGTGACGTAAACAGGTGAAGGTCATCCAGATCAAACTTTGATGATGTCATCGAAATAGTAGCCTGAGGGGTCTGACCGGTCTCATAGACTCCGTTCAGGGTGAAGTCGGATGAATTGATCAATCCGGATACGCTTTGAAAAACTATGGAGTCGCCACGTTGTACACATTTTGCTTTTAAGTGCCTGATACCGGCAATGCGATCACCTTCAGCAAAATTTAAATCACGCAGATAAAGATACGGTGATGAGAACGTAATGTCTGCTTCCGGGTTTTTAAGGTTCTTTATGGCGGTTTTCAAGGTTATCATGGAACTGCCGTAGCGAGCCTCCATGGTGGACGTTTCCAGGCTGTTGTCTTTGAAATTAATCGTACCGTTGATGTCACTGACCCGTTTCAGCTTATCATCAGGTTGAAAGCCAAACCTGGTGATATCAACGGTGCCATGGTAATTCATGGCACTCAGATCATCCGGGTTTCCCCCTGCCAGAATATGAGCCTGCACCGTTCCTTGTGCTTTAAATTTTTGCCACATGGAGAGAATTGGCAAGGTTTCATTCATTACAAACCGGTTAGTTTGGAGATCAAAACCCAAATAAGGTTTTTCGCCGTAGCCGATCAGACCACTGCCGGTGATAATGAGAGGTTGGAGATTGTAGTGTACTGACGTGACTTTTGTGGAATCTTTGCTGATAACCGTAGTGAACTTGAGAGTATTCTGCATTGAGGACGGTTTGTTGACATAACCGGTCAGCCGGTAAGCCGTTTGTTTGAGATCCCAGTCTCCATCCAGTTTGTAGGCAGAATAGTGACCGTTGCCGCTTAACAATAGCGAGGAGCTGCCATTGTATTCAAGTTTAGGAATGCCGGCAATTTTCGCCAGCCAGGCAATCTCTGGTGCATGCGGTGCAATAGACATTTTAACTGGATAATCAGCCTTCCTGCCGGTGTTGTATTCAGTTATGGAACCGTCCAGAGAAAAAGGAGATGTTCCAAAGTTTCCGGTCATGCCGATCAGGTTAAAATTTTTACCTTTTAATTCAACAATACCTTTTAGGTTATTAAATACAGGAGCTTTAGAGCCATAACTCAGGACTGCCTTTTCAACCGGTCCGCGGATAAGGAGGGTATTATAGTTTTGGCCAATCTCCATATGGGTAATCTGGCTTATCCGTCCATCCAGCACCCCGGTATCCAGCTTGAATACACCTGACTTAATCTTGTTTTCGATATAGTCTGAGGTGCCGCTTTCAATGATTCCGTAGGGCACATAATCTTTCACGTCTTCGTAGCGGAATGTTGATGGTGTACTGGCTTTGGCAATTATGTAAGGATCTTTGGTTAAGTAATCCTGTATCTGAAAACTTCCCTTGATTTTGAACCCCTCCATACTGATGTCAATAGTGGAAATATCGATCAGTTGCTTTGTCAGGGACATTGTATATTCAAGTTGAAGTTTTTTGGGCGAGAGGACCGAGTGAAATACTGTCGGCCACTTGACGTTAACGCCGCTGATCAGAACTTTCCCTTTAGAAGAAAAATTCTTTGCTTGGCCTTTGATATTGGTGACAAAATCAAGTCTGCCGCCAATGTTGGGAAATGGAATAAAGTGTCCGAAGTAGGGCCAGAATCTGTTTATTTCTGCCTGTTTGAGAGAAAGATCACAGTCTACTACAGTTTCCAATAACGATTTCTCACCCGAGGGGAGTCGTATGTCGCCAGAAAGAGCAATGTGTGTTGGGGTGACGCCACTTGTTGCGGGAATCTCGGCAGTCAATTTAAGATGCCCCTTTTGTCCGCGTTCAATATGGTCTGCAGTGAGAGAAATATCACGAAGGGTAGCTGAAAACGGCTGCTTTCGTCCTGCCATGTCACTCCAGAGTATCACCCCTTTATGTATCAGTATTTTTTTGAAATTGACGCCGACATTGTTTTTGCCCGGTTTTAGCAAATCATCAATATTGTATGTGCCATCCGAGCTGCGAAAGAGTGAAATAGTCGTCTCATCCAAAATCAGGTTCTTTAACACGACCCTTTTTTCCAATAATGGTATTAGAGCCACGGTTACGGTTATCTTTTTTGCTGTAATAAAATCGGCGCTCCCGCTACGTTCTTTAACAGTGAATGAATTAAATTCAAAAGAAGGTCCGAAATGCCAGGCAAATGACCCTGAGCCGAAACTGACAGAGCGATTGAGGCTTTGCTGGAGTGTGGATATGATTTCAGTACGATAGGCATTGACATCCAGAAGATAGGGAAGGAAAAAAGCTGTTGCAGTCACGAGCGTAGCAATTATAACCAGCAAAATACCGGATATTTTGGTAATCCCTGATGTAATTTTCACGATATTTGCCTTTCTATCGTGACCCTGACACGACGGATTCTTTTTCGATCAACATTCTCTACTTTAAAGCGGGTGCCCTCAAACAGAATACTTTCACCTTGTTGCAATAATCGACCGGCCTGCGCGAGCAGGAAGCCGGCTATTGTAGAATAAGGGGCGTCTTCAGGAAGATGTAGATTGAGTTGGAGATTAACTTCACGTACGGTCAGCATCCCGTCAAGAAGATAATCATTATTTTCTGCAATACACTGCGCAGGAGAAATCTCATCAAACTCATCATCTATTTCTCCCACTATTTCCTCAAGGAGGTCCTCCAGGGTTATGATGCCTTCGAAACCACCATATTCGTCAACAACAAAAACCATGTGAGTACGCGATGACTGCATCTGTTTTAATGCCGTGCTCAATTGGGCATTTGTCGGGATAAAATATGGCTGATGAATGAGTTTGCCAAGATCAAAGTCAGGCGCATGAGTACGAGACAGAAAGGGCTCAAAGTCTCTTCTGACGATAACGCCGATCATATTATCAAGTTGATCCTGATAAACCGGTATGCGTGAAAAACCGTGGAGATTAAAGGTCGACTGGGTTTCTTCAAGAGTAGCAGTGACCGGGAGTGCGGTAACCGCATTTCGTGGTATCATTACATCTTGGACTTCCGAGTCAGAAAATTCAAAAATACGATGGAGCAGGCGCTGTTCATCCGCCTCAAGAGTACCGCTCGTATGAGAAATATTGATAATCTGTCGCAATTCGTCAACGGTATATACGCTGGCATGGTCAGGAGAAATCCGCAGTCCAAACATCCGGACTGTGCTTCTGCCGGCAAAATCAAGCAGGCGTATCGGCCAACTGAACAGAGTATGAAAAAGTCGCAACGGCCATGCCACTGCCAGAGCAACGCGTTCTGCCTGGTCCAGGGCCAAAGTTTTTGGGGCAAGCTCACCGAGTACAATATGCAAAAAGGTAATAGCAGTGAATGCAACGGTAAATGCAATCGTGTGGCGGATAGCGTCAGAAACCAGGCCGTGAAGAGGCGCTTCAAGTAGTCGTGAGAGTGCAGGCTCACCAATCCAGCCTAATGCCAATGATGCCATAGTAATACCGAGTTGAGTGGCAGATATGTACGAATTCAGGTTGTCTAGCATTCCAAGCAGTGTTACGGCACGAGCATTGCCGTTTTCCACTAGTGAGACAATCCGTGAACGTCGAACCGAGACAAGGGAGAATTCAGCAGCTACGAAAAAACCATTTGCAGCCACCAGCAGCACCACAAGCAGAAGATATGGTAAAGTATAATTCATAGCTGCATATTCTATCCGGAAGTGTGCGATGTCAACTGTAACATTTCAAATATTATTATCGTTTGACCATTAATATGTTTCATGCTACTTTTTTTTATAATTTACTTTAAAACGGGATTCCTTCTTGATGTACATGCGGCTGATCATACTGATGTCCTTCCTGCTTTTAACTGCGTGTGCCGGATTCACACCTCCTCCAGAAAACGCCTCTTCTCTCACCTCTACGTTTTATGATAATCATTCCCACGCGTTGTATCTGTTTTCTCGGGCGAGAATTGCTGCATTAGACGATGACTATCCTGCCGCACTGACTCTGTTGCGTGAAGCAATCTCGCTTGATCCTGGTTCGGCCAGGCTCCATAGTGAAGTTGCTGACATCAAGCTCAAAATTGGACAAATCCCGGAGGCTCTTGAATATATTAACAAGGCAATTGCTCTTGACCCGAATTATCGCCCGCCGTACGTTCTGGGAGGGATTGTGATGGCGTCGGTGGGAAAGGACCTGGAAGCGGCAGATTACTTGCGCAAGGCGATCAAAATTGATCCTTCCAAAGAAGATGCCTACTTGCATCTGGCCCTGTCTCTGACACGCCTGTATGAATATGAAGAAGCTGTGACCACGCTCAAGGCATTGGTGAAAATCAATCCTGATTCCATTCTTGGATACTACTATCTAGGACGCACCTATAGCCAGATGAAGCTCTATCGCGATGCCCTCGGGTACTTTACAAAGGTACTGGAGCTGAAGCCAGATTTTAGTCAGGCGGTTATCGATAAAGCCGCTACGTATGAGGCGATGGGCGACTATTCGCTTGCAATAGACACGTACCGGACCCTTCTTGACCAGGATGAACACCGTGCTGCTGTGCTGCAGCGGATGACCCAATTGCTGCTCCAGCAACGTCGATTTACCGAGGCACTTGTATATCTCAAGTTAGCCGCTCAATCAGGATTTGGAGGCCAGGAAACTACTCGAAAAATCGGACTGGTACATCTCGAACTTGAGCAGTATGACGAAGCGATTGCTGTATTTGGCGACATGCTTGAAAAAGATCCCACTGCCTATAATATTCGCCTCTACCGCGGCATTGCCTATGAAGAAAAAGGTGAACTGGATAAAGCCTATTCCGAGTTCGGTAAAATTCCTCATAATACGCCGCAGTACCTGGAAGCGGTGAGTCATATAGCGCTGATATTGAAAGAACAGGGTAAAAGTGACGCCGCAATTGCCGTACTCAAGGAAGCGATTAATGATAACCCGGATAATCTTGATTTGTATTTGAATTTATCTACACTATATGAATCAATAGACAGGCCTCAAGCTGGACTTGATATTCTGCTTGAGAATGAGCACTTGTTTTCAAAAGAGCCTCGTTTGCACTTTCGGATTGGGGTGTTGCTGGATAAACTGGGCAAGCGCACCGAGTCGATCAAGCGGATGAAGCAGGTATTGCAGCTTGATCCGAAAGATGCCCAAGCTCTTAATTATCTTGGCTATTCATATGCCGAAATGGGAATACACCTTGAAGAAGCGCTGAAATACATAAAGCAGGCTGTTGCAATACGCCCGCGCGATGCATTTATCCTCGACAGCCTCGGCTGGACTTATTTCAAGCTTAAACGCTATGATGAAGCGGAAAAGTCACTTGAAGAGGCAATCTCCCTGATTGATGATGATTCTACCATTGTGGAACATCTGGGTGATGTTTATGCAGCCCGCCGTGCCGTCAAAAAAGCACTGAAGCAGTATCAAAAGGCGCTTAAATTAGCTCCCGAGCACAACAAAGAGCTCGTTGAAAAGATTCACAAGCTTAAAGGGGAGCTGAACGAAAAATGATAGTGTCAGGCATACGATGCCTCCTGATGGTACTGCTCTGCAGTGCCGTTCTTGTGGCGTGTAATAGCCCTGAAACTTCGCATACACCCGTTATTGCTCATGTAGCGTCCTCCTCTCTTCCTGTCTCGGGCGATGCCCTTGTTGAAGGCACCATTGGTGAAGCCTCCACCCTTATTCCTCTTCTCGCAACTGACTCAGCCTCACTTGAAGTTGCCGGCCAGATATATAATGGGTTGGTGAAGTACGACAAAAACCTCAACATTGTCGGTGATCTGGCAAAGTCTTTCGATATTTCAGATGATGGCCTGACCATTACGTTTCACCTGCATCACGGAGTGAAGTGGCATGATGGTGCTCCGTTCAGTTCAAAAGATGTTCTCTACACATATCATGTCACAATTGACCCCAAAACACCCACCGCGTATGCCGAAGATTTCAAACAGGTAAAAAACATTACGGCACCCGATTCATTCACTATACGAGTGTCATACAATTCTCCTTTTGCCCCAGCTCTGGCATCATGGGGGATGAACATACTCCCTGCCCATCTTCTGGAAGGGAAAGATATTACCAAGAGCCCACTGGCTCGAAATCCGGTTGGTACCGGCCCTTACCGATTTAAAGAATGGGTATCGGGGCAAAAAATCGAGTTGGTAGCAAACAATGATTATTTCGAAGGCCGCCCCTATATTGATAGAATTATTTACCGTATTATTCCTGACACCTCTACCATGTTCATGGAGCTTAAAGCCGGTGCAATAGACCTCATGAATCTGACGCCGGTTCAATATGCGCGCCAAACCGAATCAAAAGAATTTACAAGCCGTTTCAACAAATATCGGTATCCATCATCCACCTATCTGTACATGGGCTACAATCTGCGTCACCCACTCTTCAGAGACAAGCGCGTCAGGCAGGCACTCACGGCTGCCATCAACAAGGATGAACTGATTCAGGGGGTGCTGTTCGGTATGGGGCAGAAAGCGTATGGCCCGATTATCCCGGGCCGTTGGGCCTATAATCCTGCTGTCAAAGATATTGCATATAACCCGAAACATGCTGCAGAACTATTGGCACAGGCCGGCTGGAAAGAAAAAAACAGTGACGGAATACTCGTAAAAGATGGCAAGCCATTCACGTTTACTATCCTGACCAACCAGGGCAATCAACAGCGCTTGATGACAGCCCAGATTATACAGCAGCGTCTGCTCCAGGTCGGGATTGATGTTAAAATAAGAGTCGTCGAATGGGCCGCATTTCTTAAAGAATTCATCAATAAAGGAAACTTTGAAGTTGTGCTTTTAGCTTGGAGCGTATCCCAGGACCCGGATATGTTTGATGTTTGGGATTCCAGCAAGAACAAACCTGGTGAATTGAATTTTATTGGCTATAACAACCCGGAAGTCGACCGTCTGCTGGTCGAAGGCCGCAGTACCTTCAATATTGAAAAGCGTAAGAAGGCCTATTTCAGGATTCAGGATATCCTGGCTGATGAACAGCCGTATACTTTCTTGTATGTTCCTGATGCATTGCCTGTGGTAAGTGCACGGTTTCGTGGGGTAAAACCTGCTCCGGCCGGTATTGGCTATAACCAGAATAAATGGTATGTGCCGAAGAACGAGCAGGTGTACGTGCCGTGACCCTCGTGCTGACTCCGTCCGGTCACCTGGTGATGATTGCCCAGGATGCTTCGATAAACGATGCTGCAGTTCCCTTTCGCGCCGAAGCTGTAAAGCAGGCATTTACTATTTCTCCGGCTGCCGGAATAATAGCACTTGCGGGCGAAAAATCTGCTCCTGACTGGCCACTACCCTGGATGTTTTGGCGCGATTTTGGTGTCCGCTACCTTCTCCTCCTCTGTCAAATACAGCCGACAGCGGAGCGTCTTGAACCCCTTCCTCAACTTGACGCTTCAACCCTTGCTCACCTGACCCTGAGTATTCCCCCCATGCCGGGCGCTGAATATTGTACACCTGATGCTCTTTCTGCTATCTGGAACGAGCTTGATATCTGGGTTTTGGATTCAATTGTCAGGCGTGCGGACGGTCTGTCCGGTTTTTTACTCCAGCATGCGCCACTCTGGCGGCAGGTGGGACGGGTCTGCTTTCACCTGGCTGAAAACAAGAATGATCCTGAGTTCCCCTTTGCTTTTATGGCGACCTATATTCCTCGCCTCGGTAAAAATGCCCGTGCCCAGCATCTGCCTCTCAAACAGGCTCTCAGCGAATATGCGGGCACCAATAACCGTGCTGCGTTATTGCGCTTGCTTGAGCCGGTATATGAAGCAAGTAACCGATGTGAATGGGTGCGGGAGCTGTTGGAAAGTAACGATATTTATCATCCGCTAGCCTGGTCGCCGGAGGAGGCCTACCAGTTTCTCAGGGGAGTACCCGAGCTTGAAGAGAGTGGCCTTGTCGTCCGCTTGCCGGATTGGTGGAAAAAACGCCCCCGGCCACGGGTGCAGGTCTCCATCGGTTCAAAAAAAGGTGAGTCTCTTACCGCGAAGGCGTTGCTTGATTTTCGGGTTCAATTGACTCTGGATGGCGCCGATCTGACTGCGGAGGAGATTGGCGCACTGACAACCGCCAGAGCCGGACTTGCTTTTTTGGGGGGACAATGGGTCGAGGTTGACAGCGAAAAGCTCCGTGAAGCACTGGATCAGTGGCAGCGGGTGGAAGCCGAAGCAGGAGAGGGTGGGCTTTCATTCGTTGAAGGGATGCGACTTCTGGCCGGTGCCCGGCGTGATCTGTCCGGCAACGACCCGATGCTTGATGAAAACGGCTGGGCCTTCGTTGAAGCTGGCGACCACCTGCGGGATATGCTGGCCGGTCTGCGGGATCCGGCCCGACTGGCCGCCGTGCAGGCAGGCTCAAATTTGCTGGCAACGTTGCGCCCCTATCAGCAGACCGGCCTTAACTGGCTCTGGTTTTTGACTGAACTTGGTCTTGGTGCCTGTCTTGCTGATGATATGGGACTGGGTAAGACAATTCAGGTTATCTCCCTGCTGCTGGCGCAAAAGAAACGTGCCGGAAAAAAGGTTCCCAGTTTGTTGGTGCTGCCTGCCTCGCTGCTCTCCAACTGGAGTAGCGAGCTGGCACGCTTTGCTCCATCGCTGTCGGTTGTCTGTCTGCATCCGTCGGAGATGGAAAGATCAGAACTGGAGCGTATTTCTGTTGACCCTGGGCTGAGATTGTCGTCTGTTGACGCAGTGCTGACAACCTATGGCATGCTCCAACGACAGGAATGGATCAGGAAGCTGGAGTGGAACCTGATTGTGCTGGACGAGGCACAAGCGATTAAAAACCCTGGAACTCTGCAGGCTAAAGCAGCCAAGACACTTTCCGGGAGGGCACGGATCGTCCTGACCGGCACTCCGGTTGAAAATCGCCTGTCTGATCTCTGGTCACTGTTTGATTTTATCTGCCCAGGTTTGCTGGGTTCAGCGTCCCGTTTCAAGCAATTCGTTACATCGCTTGAAAACTGCGAGCCTCCCTCGTACGCGCCGTTGCGCTCACTGGTACAACCCTATATACTACGCCGCCTCAAGAGTGATCGTAGTGTCATCAGTGATCTTCCCGACAAGGTTGAAATGGCGGCGTGGTGCGGTCTCAGCAAGGCTCAGGCGCGGCTGTACGCCCAGGCGGTGAAAGATCTGGCCGAAGCGCTCAAGGAACAGCAGGAAAGTGGCATGAAGCGGCGAGGGTTGATTCTATCCTCGCTGATGCGCTTCAAACAGATCTGCAATCACCCTGGTCAGTCACTCGGGGATGGCGATTATAGCGAAGAACGCAGCGGGAAATTTATTCGTTTGCGTGAATTGGCCGAAGAAATAGCTTCGCGACAGGAAAAAGTACTCATCTTTACCCAGTTCCGGGAGATGACCGGGCCGATAGCTACCTTTCTGGCAGCACTGTTTGGTCGCTCCGGTCTGGTGCTGCATGGCGGCACGCCTGTTTCCGAACGGAAAAAACTTGTGGACCGCTTTCAACATGAGGATGGCCCTCCCTTCTTTGTACTGTCACTCAAGGCCGGAGGCTCCGGCCTCAATCTGACCGCTGCCAGCCATGTCATCCATTTTGATCGCTGGTGGAATCCAGCGGTAGAGAACCAGGCGACCGATCGTGCGTTCCGTATCGGCCAGAATAAGAACGTTATGGTTCACAAGTTTGTCTGCAAGGGTACGGTGGAAGAGAAAATAGACGCATTGATTGCTGCCAAGGCGGGGCTGGCAACGGAGCTGCTGGAAGGGGCGGAAACATTGCTGACCGAGATGGATGATGATGCGCTGTTGAAGCTGGTCGCGCTTGATTTGGAAAAGTCCGGGATATAAAATATAAGCCGCTGCGGTTTTGATCTACCGCTAACCGGCGTGATTTTGAGAAAATTGAAGGATTACGGCTTGAGGTGTGGCAGACGTAGTTTGTCAAAGCACTTCTCAATGGCGTCCTGGCGGGATCAAAAGCGTAGATGTTAAATAAACTATTATTTACATTATACACACTTATTGGTAGTATATTTATGTACTACTAATAAGGAGGATATATGCACCTCGTAAAAACTTCAATTACCCTACCCGACGATCTCCTTCAAGAAGCAAAAACAATGTCGAAAAACGTAAGCAGCTTCATCACTGAGGCCTTGCGGGAACACATCCGCCAACGAAAAGTGCAGAAGGCGATGGAATCCTTTGGCAGTTGGAAAGTTAGAGAAGACACAAGCGTAGACATTGTGAACGACCTGAGAAAAGAGGGGGATCGTGACTATGTCGGGCGTTCTCATTGATACTGATATTGCCATTGACTTTCTGCGGGGAGTTGCCTACACACAACCTCTGATGGGTGGTTTGTGGAACAACGATGGCCAGGCGATGATTAGTGTGTTGACTGTGTATGAGTTAACAGCTGGTATGCGTGATGCGGAGAAGGGTGTGACGCATAATTTTATAGAGGCCTGCGGTGTTGAACCAATTACTCCGGAGATTGCATGTAAGGGTGGGGAATTGTATCGAAAGTATCGCGCTAAAGGAGTTACGCTTACTTCACTTGACTGCCTGATCGCAGCAACGGCACTTGTTAAGGGGTATAAGCTAGCTACCAGAAACGTGAAACATTATCCGGAAAAGGAATTATTATTTTCTATCTGATGAGTTCATCCTGCAAAATGCCGATCCAATATGGTTGCATCAAAACGGGATGTGGGAATATATGGATCTTCCGGCAGATAACAATTATTGATAGTTTTGGCATTTTTTTCACGATTATCAGGAGGGCCCCTCAACCATGAGTTATTACGGATGGGCGCCATACGTGCCGGTTGCCGAGCGTCGGACCAAGGCGCTGAAACAGCTTGAGAAGTTGAAAAAGAAGGGGTTGAACGTGCAGCCGGTACAGCTATCCGGGCGCAAGATTGCTGATTCCTTCTGGGGCAAGGGGTGGTGCGACCATATGGAATCGTTCGGCGATTATGCCAACCGCCTGCCGCGCGGTCGCTCCTACGTCAGAAACGGTTCGGTCTGCCATCTGGAGATTAAATCAGGCAGGATCGAGGCTATCGTCAGCGGGTCGACGCTTTATAATGTATCCATCACCATCTTTCCCCTGGCGATACACAAATGGAAGGCGGTCAAAGCTGCCTGCATCGGGCGGATTGAATCATTAATCGATCTGTTGCGCGGAAAGCTGGAACGTGGTGTTATGGAGGTTGTCTCGGATCGAAAAGCAGGACTTTTCCCACTGCCGGGCGAGATAACGTTTGACTGCGACTGTCCGGATTCGGCGGGAATGTGCAAGCATATTGCGGCGGTGCTGTACGGAGTGGGGGCACGGCTTGATCACTCTCCGGAGCTGCTGTTTCATCTGCGCGGAGTTAATCACGAAGAGCTGGTTGATGTCTCGGCGGTGGTTACAGGAGTCTCCAAAGTCGGAACATCCCGCAGGAGGATTGCCTCAAGCGGTCTGTCAGATGTGTTCGGAGTCGAGATGGCTGATACAGGAGATGTGGAGGTTAAAGCACCAGCTATTACTTCGACTAAAAGACTAATAACTGCCATAAAAACACCTGATAAATCAACAACTGAACCATCGTTGCAGAAAAAACAATCCCCAGCACCGTTAAAAGGTGGTAGAAAAACGTCCGTCAGTATGCTTTTCCCTGAACCGCTCACCGGAAGCGACATTCACGCGTGGCGTACCTCTTTTGGCGAGACACAGACAGTGTTTGCCGCCCGCTTTAAGATAACCGCCTCCTCTGTTTCCCAGTGGGAGAAAAAAGGGGAGGCACCTATCGGAATGATGCCGCGAACACTGTCTGCGCTTCGCAAAGCCTGGAAAAAGTCGTACCCGTGAAAGAATAATTGCCATGACAACCTATCTTATAAAACGCATCCTGATGCTGATTCCGCTGATGATCGGCATTACCTTGATCACCTTCTCCGTGATTCATCTGGCACCCGGCGAACCGGTTGAGATGCAGATGGCGATGAATCCCAAGGTTGGCAAAGATGCCAGAGATCGACTCACAAAGTTTTACGGACTCGATAAGCCACTGCATGAACAGTATGTGAGCTGGGTCAGTAAAATTGTCAGGCTTGATCTGGGACGATCGTTTTCATCGGATAATCGTCCGGTACTTGACAAGATCAAGGAACGGCTACCGGTCACCATTTCATTAAATGTGATTGCCTTGCTGCTTGAGTTCGGCCTGGCAATACCGATTGGGGTACTTGCCGCTACGCGGCGTGACACATTGCTTGATAAAGGAATTACTGTTTTTGTTTTTGTCGGTTTTGCCGTTCCGACCTTCTGGCTGGCGCTGCTGCTGATGTATTTTTTTGGAGTAAGGCTGGGGTGGCTGCCGATCTCTGGTCTGCATACACTGGGGAGTAGTTCCTGGGGAACGTTTCCCTATCTATGGGATCTTGCCAAGCATCTGATCATGCCGATCATGGTCGCCTCTTTCGGAAGCCTCGCAGGGCTCTCCCGCTATATGCGTTCTTCCATGCTGAATGTTATTAACCAGGATTACATTACCACTGCCCGTGCCAAAGGATTGCCCGAGCGGGTAGTGATTTATAAGCACGCCTTGCGCAATGCACTGCTTCCATTGATCACGCTGTTCGGCTTCTCAATTCCTGGCTTGATCGGTGGCAGCGTTATTTTTGAAACTATTTTTGCGATACCTGGAATGGGGCAGCTCTTTTATCAAGGGGTTATGTCACGCGACTATCCGGTGGTCATGGGGATACTTGTTATTGGCGCTTTTTTAACACTGATTGGCAATCTTGTTGCCGATCTTTGCTATGCGGTGGCCGACCCGCGCATCCGGCATGGAGAAGGGTAGGGTCATGGATTTAACGCATTCCTATATAATATCCATTTTCTGGCCTCGCTTCAGGCGTAATCGTCTTGCACTATTTGGCGGTAGCATCGTGCTGGCACTTTTTGTTATTTCGCTGCTTGCACCACTGATTTCTCCATATGATCCCGGTGCAATAAATGCCTGGAAGGTTCTTTCCCCGCCATCTTGGCAGCATTGGTTTGGTACTGATGAACTCGGGAGGGATGTTTTCAGTCGTGTTCTCTACGGCTCACGAGTATCACTGAAGGTCGGCTTTGTAGCGGTTGGAATTGCCGTTACAATAGGAACAGTGGTCGGATTGGCGTCAGGGTATTACAGCGGTCTTGTTGATACCGTACTTATGAGGTTGGTGGATATAATGCTCTGTTTCCCGGCATTCTTTTTGATTTTGGCGGTCATCACTTTTCTGGAACCATCGATCTGGTACATTATGATGGTGATAGGCCTGACCGGTTGGATGGGGGTCGCGCGGTTGGTTCGGGCCGAAACCCTCTCGATCCGTGAAATGGATTATATTCTGGCAGCCCGTTGTATCGGCTGTTCCAACACCCGGATTATTTTTCGTCATATTCTTCCCAACGCGATTTCACCGGTGCTCGTGTCTGCAACTCTGGGTGTTGCCGGTGCGATTCTGACAGAATCCGCCCTGTCATTTCTTGGTATTGGTGTCCAACCACCCACTCCCAGTTGGGGCAATATCCTCACCTCCGGAAAGGACTATATCGAATTTGCCTGGTGGTTGTCTCTTTTTCCCGGCCTGGCCATTCTGGTAACGGTACTCGCCTATAATCTATTAGGAGAGGGCGTCAGGGATGCACTTGACCCTCGTGTAAAGTAATGTTCCATCCTTCGTAACCGTCAACCGAGCACCATCTATCTCCCCGCTGATTTTCCCGCTATGC
>JABBNX010000258.1 GCA_019352135.1 Pseudomonadota bacterium | reverse complement strand
ATTTAGTAAATAATATCAGCAGGTTACCTGGAGCTTAGCTATTGCCGGTGCATCAAATTTAGCAAAGTACGCACCATTTATTGCAATCAATCAGAGTTCATATGAACTCAAAGTACCTGTCGCTTTTACTGCAATAAGATTTATTCAGGACTCTCAAAGCGCCATTTCCCTCACCAGATCCAGTTGTTCCACCCGCGCACCACCAACATTCCCAATCTGACAACTGATTTCCTGTAGGTTTTCTCACTCACTTTACATGTGATGAATCCGCCTTATTCGCATGTAATGGCTCTAATTTCAAGCTGCGTTGCCGAACCTATATTCATTTTAGGTGAAAATGGCATGGCAGCCAATCGGAGTGCGTCATTCGTGGTGTATGCTTCAGCAGCTAACAACTGCTGCAGCATACCTATGCTGCGTTTTTTCGTATGAGCTTGAACCGTTTCCCTGCCACTAATCAAAGGAGCGTTTCCCATGACAAAAGACCTTGCCTGGCGCATGAGTCTGGTTTTTGTATTCATATTACTATCCCTGTTTTTCCTGACTCCAACGATGGTTACCCATCTTCCCTCCTGGTGGAAAGGGTACATGCCTAAAGACAAAATCAGTCTCGGACTTGATTTACAGGGAGGAACTCATCTTGTCCTTGAAGTAGAAACTCAGAAAGCACTGGAAGGTTACCTCGATTTAGTTGCAGGAGACCTGGAAGAAACACTGCGTGCCCAGAACATCCATGTAAAAAGAGTATCCCGTGATGGAGTAGATAAAGTTCAGGTTGTGCTCTACGACAAACTGTCAGCAGAGACGGTAAAAAATCTTATCGGCAAAAAATACCCCGACTTTGAGGCAACATCTCCGAGCGAAAAAGGAGGTTTTGTCAGTGTCCGCATCAAGCTTAACGAAAAGGCCGCACAAGACAAGAAGGATAAAAGTGTTTCCCAAGCATTGGAAACCATTCGAAATCGTATTGATCAGTTCGGCGTTTCAGAGCCAGCCATACAGCGTGAAGGGATCAACCATATTGCTATCCAACTTCCAGGCATTAAAGACGCAAATCGGGCAATAGAGCTGATCGGAAAAACTGCGCGACTCGAATTCAAGCTTGTACACGAAGGTGCCTCATCATCCGGAATACCTCCGGAAGACAGCGAGATTCTGTTGGAGAAAAGGACAGACCCTACCACCGGCGCCGTAACGGAATCACCATTGGTCGTCAACAAAAAAGCCATTATCACAGGTGATCTTTTAACAGACGCTCAGGTGAGGATCGATTCACAATTCAACAAACCATTATGTAGCGATTGATTTCAACAGTACAGGGGCCAGACTCTTTGATCAGATAACGGCTGCCAACGTAGGGAAACGATTTGCTATCATTCTCGACAATACGGTTTATTCAGCTCCGGTTATTCAGGAAAGAATTTCCGGAGGTAGTGCCCAAATTTCCGGGTCATTTAACGAAAAAGATGCTGCTGACCTGGCAATCGTTCTCCGTGCCGGGTCGCTGCCCGCTCCGGTGAAAATTATTCAGAATGTCACTGTAGGCCCCTCACTTGGTCAGGATTCGATCAAAAAGGGATTGTTTGCCAGTGGTGTTGGTGTTGCACTCGTTATTGTATTCATGACGATCTACTATCGGCTGTCCGGATTAGTGGCGAATTTCGGCATGGTCCTGAATGTCGTGTACTTGTTGGGTGCCTTGGCCGCTCTGGGAGCAATATTAACCCTGCCTGGAATCGCCGCTATAGTATTGCTGATCGTAACCGACAAACATAGACCATATTGAATAGTAGTCAGTTGTATGTCACCCTCGTTCAGTTTTTGCGGCCAACCACTTGTCAGGGAGGAGTTCTTGAATGCGTTTTGACGGATATGCCATAATGCGGCGCATCACGTTTTCGAGGTATTCCTGGGGATTGATGCCGAGATTACGGCATGTTTGTACGAGGGATAAAATAGTCGCAGCCGAGCGCCCGCTATCTTCACTGCCGATAAACAGCCAGTTTTTCCGTCCGATAGTAAGTGGACGGATGCCACGTTCGGCAACATTATTGTCGAGGCGTGCATCGGCATTATCAAGGTAATTCGGCAGGTAGGGGGCAAGTCCCATATAATAATTGAGGGCTTTGGCAAAGTTGGATTTGGGTAGTAACCTGCCGGCCAGCAGGCGGTCTTTCACCATCTGAGTCAATTGTTCAAGGATAGGTTTCTCAATCTGCTGACGTATGCGCAGTCGCTCTTCTGTAGGCCGTGACCAGGCCACGCGTTCCAGCATGAATAGGTACCGTATCTTACGCAGAATTCGGCGACGCAAGTCTGGGTCACCACCTTCGGCTTCTACAAATTTACGGCGCACGTGTGCCATACAAGGGCACCATATAATGGTCTTGTTTTTTGCCAGTTTTTCATAGGCACCATATTTATCCGAATGAAGCACCCCTTTATAATCTTTCAGGGTAGTCAATGGATGGTCATGATTTCGGTTAAGGCAAAACTCGAAGAAACGGTAGGGTGGATCTCCACCACCGCCACCGGCATAAATCCAGATATATGCCTGCTGGCAGCGACTTTTGCCTTTTACCTGGAGATCAATTGGTGTCTCATCGGCAAATACAACCCCGCTTGCCAGAACCTGGGCTTTCATGGCATCGTAGATTGGTGACAAGGCTGATCCCAGGGTTATGACCCAGTTAGAGAGTGTCTGGCGACTGATTTTGACTTCGGATCGTTGCATGATTTCCGCCAGTCGGTAGAGCGGAAGATGATCAGCAAACTTTGATGTCAGAATATAGGCAAGGAGGCTTTCATCTGCCGGGCAACGGGGAATAATGGCATCAGGAAGTGCAGCGGTAGCTACGCCAAAATCGGGTGATGCTTTGGAAACGTACTTGGGGCGGACATATTCAACGATAAAGAACTGTTCCGGCGTTCTTCCCAACTTTCGGCTTACTTCGTTGCCAATACAGGTCAGAGGTTGTCCCGTCTCAGGGCAGAACTTTGCTTCTGCAGGAATATCAAGTTCAATACGTCTGACCGGTAGATTGTCGGGAAAAGAGATCGTGTCACTGCCATGATTTCTGGGGCGCTTGATACGGTCGTAGTTGATGTTCTCCTTCTCAGGTTCTTGCGCCGGAGTCTGGTTGGTCAAATCAAGGTCGAGCAGCGGTTGGCTGTCCATGTCGGCAACAATCCGCTCGCTTTTTGCTCCGAAGATTTGCTTTTTCAGCCAGGCGAGCTGTTCCTTCAGGGTAAAAAGTTCTCCTTCAAGGGACTCAATCCGCCGATCTTTTTGCTGGATGATTTCTTGATAACGAGGCTCATTCGCCATGTTTTCCACGTCACAAAACATGGCGAAAATGTAGCATAAAATGTATATTAGTTAAATAGTTAATTGCTATTTTTGCAAAGAAAAACGCTTACTATTCCGAGTCGGAAT
>JABBNX010000257.1 GCA_019352135.1 Pseudomonadota bacterium | reverse complement strand
GACTATGCGAATTACGATAGAAAGTCATATTGAAATAATTAAGTGAACAGTATTGAAGCTAACCCCCACTAAACAGAACGTTTTCTAACACAACCATTTTAAACAATCCAACGCTTTTATTCAGAAAAGGAGAATACCAATGAATCACGAAATCACACTGCTGCTCTGTGAATGTTGTTTCGATGTAATCCTGGAGGACGATGCCGAGTATTACCACGACATCAGCTACTGCCATCACTGCATAGACGAGGTGAAGCCATGAAACGAATATTTCCAGCTATCAGAAAAATGACACCTGACGAAACCACCAGCCACAATCTCCAGAATCCTGGACTCGTTCTCGAATACTGCCACTTAATGATACCGCTCAGCGCCGGTTACTCCGACGCCATCATGATCTACCGGAACACCAACAGTCTGCTGATCCTGATCACCAACAGACAAATCGGTTACATCGGGCTTGATGAAGTTGACTGTCTGGATGGAAATATTATCGGTAGCGTATTCCTGGAGGAGTACCAGATCAAAGATTGTATTGGCAGTCGGTGGCTTCAGATGAAACCGGAGACCCTGATCAGGAGATTATCAGACTACCTGTAAATGCGATATCACAGTGTCAAAGACAATGACCACTAACCAGAGAGGCAGGCCGCTAAAGCCTGTCTTTACTATTTCAAGGAGAATATTATGACGATCAACACACTTATCGGAGCTAATAACAATATTGCCTTAAGGCAAATCAAGGCAGTTTTTGAAGTAACAGCAGTCAGTGAGGAGATTGCAAACTACATTCAACCCAATACACGGTACACGACACCCAGCCAGATATTCGAGGCATTTCATTTCCTGATGCAAGAGACAAAAGAATACTTCCTGACGCTGCATCTTGACGGAAAAAACAGAATAAACTGCATAGACGTCGTAAGTATCGGAAGCCTTAACCAGAGTATCGTTCACCCGCGAGAGGTCTTTAAAACGGCGCTGCTTAGTTCTGCAGCAGCCATTATCCTTGTCCACCAGCACCCAACAGGTGATCCATCGCCAAGTAGCGAAGATATAGCCATCACCCGCCGACTGAAAGAAGCCGGGGACATTATCGGGATCAAAATTCTGGACCATTGCATAATCGGTCAAGACAGCTATATCAGTTTCGTCGAGAGAGGGCTCTTGTAAGTTGAGCCGTAATACGTAGGCAGGTAGCGAATGTACGGCTGTAAAACAGCTTGCAAAGCCCGACGCCCAAGCAGTTTATGACGCTGCAAATATTATGAAACCCCGAATCATTGGTTTTTGTTTTGGTGGTATGATTGATATGTTGGTGGAGAGGTGTGGCAGTTATTTTGTCGTTAGGATTGAATTGGCAATAGGTAAGCCAGTTGTTGTATCAGAATTGTATCAAGGCTTCCTTACGGTTCGGTCCCTCAAGAACGATTTGATGAGGCCAAATCATTCTTTCGAGATCCGAGCTATAAAAACATTTCCTATCAAGTTTTATAGGGATATATTCAGGATTATGTGCCTCAAGTCCTGCAATTTGGTACAACAATGATACAACAAAAAATAAAAGCACTCACAAGTTAATGTAAGTGCTTGAATTTATGGTGCGCCTGGAGCGATTCGAACGCCCGACCTACGGATTCGTAGTTTATGAGACTTCCATATATCATCGTGTATCCCCTATGCTTACCATCGCACTAAACCACACAACATACTGATTGTATTTGTAAATATCATTTTTATCATTCACCATCATTTCTTGACATTTTTCTATATTACACTATAATTATGTATAGTAGCTGTATAGTGATAAGGGGGACGTGAAATGGCAAAGATAAATCTGACTGAAAAGACATTGCCGACGATCAAGGCCAGTGGTAGCGGTAAGCAGGAAAACTACTTCGATACAAACCAAAAAGGCTTTGGAGTTTACGTCACCAAGACTGGCCGCAGATACTACTTTGTCAAAGGTGTCTGCATGGGCAGACAAGTCCTATTCACAATGGGGGAGTGTAGCGGCTTCAAGATGGTAAAGGATGCCCGTACAGAAGCAACAGGACTGCTTCAGGGAATGAGGGAGGGTATCAACCCGCAACAGGAAAAGGAGAAGCGGAAACAGGACGATGACGCTCAGCGGTTGGCAGTTTTGGAGGACAAGAAAAAGGATATTACCCTGATGGAAGTATTCAGGACAATGACCGAGGTGAGGAGCGGCAAGCTCAAACCCCGTACTATCTCAACCTATAAACAGTTGTTGGATATATACCTTACTGACTGGTGCGATCTTCCGATGCGTAATATCACGCCCGATGCCGTTGTCACTCGCTTCAAGAGCATATCCGAAAAAGGCAAGGTGGCTGCTAACAATACCTTCAGGACGCTTCGCCTTATCTGGAACTTTGGCAATAGCTACCATGAAGGTATCTTTGGTGCTAATCCGGTAAACCGCCTTTCAAACCTCAAAATCTGGCATACCGTAACAGCCAGGGACAGAGAAGTTCCCTCACACAAGATGAAGGAATGGTATGATGCAATAATGAAATGGGAATCACCTGCAACACGCGACTATCTCTTGCTTCTGCTCTTTACCGGCATGAGGCGCAATGAGGCTGCACCGCTGCAATGGAAGGATATTGATTTTGCACAACAGACCTTCAAGGTCAAAGATACCAAGAACGGCAAACCGCTACTGCTGCCGCTGCCTTCATTTCTTCTGGCACTCCTCACCTACCGCCACAAGCACTGTTATGAAAATGAGTATGTCTTTCCTGGCACAGGCAAGAGCGGTCACATTGTCGAGCCCAAGCGGGCGATTGAATTTATTAAAGCACAGACAGGCATAGTATTTTCCTGTCACGATCTCCGCCGAACGCTCACGTCCCTCTGCATGGACTTGCTCATTCATCCTTTTATAATGGATGCCCTGATTAACCATGTCTCCACTGGCAAAAAGGATATTACCCGAGATTATGCCATCATCACGGTTGAACGCATGAAACAACCTGCACAGATGATAAGTGACAGAACGATGGAGCTGTGCGCCGGTATCGTTACCGCTGACGACAGGAAGAAGAAGCTGGCTTTGCTGGACGTTACCGAACAGGGAATAAAGATTGTCTCAAAAGATCTGGAGACAATCAAGTCAAAGAAGCAGAGAAGGAAGAAACAGAAGAAGTCTCAAGGTGGCAAGGTTATCAGCATACAGGATCATCGACAGGCACTAGCAGCGGCTTGATGCAGGATTGTTTTTTCCCTTGCTGTCATGTTTTTTGGGAGCCCCTGAGGGGGCGGACGGGAAGGACGAAAGACGCGGGGGCTGGCGCGTCCGGAGTGCGCGACGGGTGAAGCCAGCAGTCCGTGACTGACGGCCTGGGTGGGCGGGGGAATCAAACTCATCAGGAGCACGGTTTGCACAGGATATGCGTGAATCCGTTTTGGTCACTGACCGCAATCGCTTTTATCATGGCGGGCAGTTGCTTTTACCAAAACGAGATGAACCAAGGGAGGGTCGGC
>JABBNX010000256.1 GCA_019352135.1 Pseudomonadota bacterium | reverse complement strand
GATATCACCAGTCTAAAATATTTAGAGATGGAACTTCGCCAAGCCAAATTAGACGCAGAGGCAGCAAATATATCTAAGAGTCGCTTTTTAGCAACTATGAGCCACGAGATCCGCACCCCGATGAACGGTATGATCGGAATGATCGAACTGCTCCAGCATTCCGAACTAACCCCGGAACAAACGGAATATACTGAAAGTGCAAAAACCGCTGGGATAGAATTGGTATATTTACTTAACGATATCCTCGATCTCGCTAAAATCGAAGCACACAAGTTAGTGTTGGAAGAATCTGCTTTTGACTTGCAAACGACTATGTTAGAGACTGTCAAGCTTTCGTCATTACAGGCTCACGAAAAAGGGCTTACCTTTACAATGACGATAGATGAAGGAGTACCAACGGCTTTGGTAGGTGACGTTAGTAGACTGCGTCAGATTATCGTCAACCTTGTCAGCAATGCCATTAAGTTCACTTCCAAAGGTTACATAGCCCTTCAAGTCAAGAAAGATGCCGAAGACGAATACTCAGCCACATTACGTTTTTTGATCCACGACACCGGAATCGGTATAGAACCTGCGAAGCTGAAACAGATTTTCGAACCATTCACCCAGGCAGACGATTCTACAACTCGTAATTTTGGCGGTACCGGACTGGGGCTGACGATCTGCAAACGATTAACAGAGCTAATGAGTGGTAATATCGGTGTGGAGAGCGTCTATGGGCAGGCGACAATATTCTTTTTTACCGTAGTAATGCAGAAACAGACTGAAGTGCTACTTCCTGCCCCTGTCATCAAGGTGGACAGAAGTGAAACTTCCTCCTCCAACGGATACCGTATCTTGTTAGCTGAGGACGACCAAAGAGCACATATAATAGTATCCGGTTTGTTGAAACACTATGGCTATCAGGTAGATTCGGTTAACAATGGCAAAGAAGCATTGCAAGCGTTAGAAAACAAAAATTATGCATTGGTACTAATGGACTGTATGATGCCAGAAATGGATGGCTACGAAGCCACTGCTGTTATTCGTAATCCTGAATCAGCGGTGCTTCAACACGGAATTCCGATAATTGCACTCACCGGCAACGCTATGAAACAGGATGTTGAAATATGTATAGCTGCTGGAATGGACGACCATCTTCCCAAGCCGTTGATGCTACCTGATTTACTTGCTAAACTGGAGAAGTGGGTAAAAAGGTAAGAAGTTGAGATCATGATCTAACAGAAAACGTTCGTTTTCTGGCGGCGGCTTGTTGCCGCCACACAAATCAGGCAAAAGCCGAAAGACATTTCAGATAAATAACTTTGTTATCAGCCATTGACCTCCGCCTCCAGAAACATAGTGTCACCAAACACGTCCGACATGTGAATCGTGAGGTGGAACCGTGCTCCCGGCTTTGGTACACCCCGAGCCAGACATCAAAGGCACTGTTGATCTGTTCCAGGGTGGTACCGGTAAAGGTGGGGAGGAACTGGGTGCGTACGGCTTCGGAGAGGTAAAACTGCCCATGTACATTACAATATATTTATTTATGAGAATATCGCAACCGTCACTTCGCATCACGAATTTACTCAAATAAATACATCCGAGCTGGCCCCTATGTTACATCCCATCACTTCTCTACTACTCCACCTCTTTTCACTAGTATGGAGGGACAACTTCTTACCGTCTCCTAGTCCAGTAAAAACCGCCTCCGCCTAACAAAAAGATAACCACTAAGATAATAATAATTAACTCGATGCTCATGGTTCAGTCACCTCCTCCTGACGTCCTCTTTTATATATTATATCATCTTCACTACCATCTCTCTCCATTCGATAAGTGTTAATGCTTTTCTGATGCTCCTGTCGTCTCTAAAGAAGTGCCTTTGTGTTTGGAGTCGTAAGCCGGAACCCTTGGATTGCTTGGTTATGGATCTGATGGCGACTGCTCCATCTTCGCTACTTCCCCAAAACCTTCTTGCCCTGGCCGATCTTTTCCTGAACTTTGCCGGCTATTTTTTCGACGGTACCTTCAGCTTCCAACTTGGGATTGTCAGTCTGTTTCCCGGCGACTTCCTTGACCTTTCCCTTTACTTCGTGAAATGCTCCTTCAGTTTTGTCCTTAATGCTGGATTTCATAATAAACCTCCCATTTGTGTTTCGATTTAACTACCGGTACATTAACAACATCTAACAACTAACTTATTGTTATCTAACGACCACGCCTCGTCCAATAGAAGCCACCGCCACCGAAGATAAATAATACAACAAGTATAATAAGTAGGGTTTCCATAAATTTCTCCTTTATCTTTATATAGTTACTACATACTATTAGTCAGCATAGGTTGTGCCAAGACCCGTGTTGAAAGAAATTATTTTCTAAGATTATTGAATCATTGGGATTTCAACGAAAACTGTGATTGGGGAGTGCGGGGCGAAGCGGAAACCGTCAGTGGAATCTGTCATGCTTAACATAACTGCCATATATGACGGGCCACATTGATTCATTCAGCCTTTTCTCAAGATCAAAATATCAGTTGTTTATGCAAATTATCTCCCGGAAGATGAGCGATCGTTTACTTTGTCCTGATGCCCCGGATCGAACACACCCTATGTCAAGGCTTGCCTCTCTGGGTGCGTGGTTACTAAAATTTCAAGGTTTGTTGAGTCCTTCATCGGACTTACAAACCGGTCGAAAGTATCCAGCACTGGCGCCAACCCACGCAATGGCCATGATATCGCAGCAATCAATGTTTGGTGACTGGTTTTGTCGAAATAAACTTCTGTCACCGCCACATCGATAGATCGCAATTTATTTGCGAGGCTGCCCGTATTGCGTAGAGGAAATTACCGGCAGCAAGGTATTAGCACGGACCTGTACAAACGTTTGTGTAAATGCTGAATTTCGGTAAAACAACCCACAGGAGGGATATACCGATGGCTACCACAGACGAACTGCTCGACGTTTTGATGAAGGATTACAAGAAGCCCGAAGATTTGATAGGCGAGAACGGGCTTCTGAAACAACTGACCAAGCGGCTTTTAGAACGTGCTATGCAAGCTGAGCTGACCGAACACCTTGGTTACGAAAAACACTCACCGCAAGGTAAAAACAGCGGAAACTCTCGAAATGGTGGCTACAAGAAGACCATTTCCGGAGAATTTGGCAACCTCGAAGTAATTACCCCTCGTGACCGTAATTCCACATTTGAACCAATCATCCTTCCCAAAGGCGAATCCCGCTTCACCGGCTTTGATGATAAAATCATATCCATGCTCATCTTCTACAGTAGATTTTTGAAAGCTATTTAATATCAGCACATTACAATGCGTATTTTAGGGCGTGGCACTACAAACCCTGCTCTTTGAAACTTGAATCAGCTTGTTTTCTTCTCTGGCTACACGACTCTAATCGTCGGCGGCATACCGGAACAACAAAAAACAGTGAACAACATGCGAACGGAATAATGGTTTGTTATACATGGTGCTGCACCCTTTTAATATTCTTCAGTACCGCTCCAAAACGTTATG
>JABBNX010000255.1 GCA_019352135.1 Pseudomonadota bacterium | reverse complement strand
GCCATACGACCCGCCTTGATGGCGGAAAGGTGGCGCTGCAACTCTAAAGTCCAGATGGAATATATATAAGCAATCGCCCTGCGCGAAGCAATGGGAGGAACGATCAGCACCTTATCCGCGGGGGTGAATTTTCTGATGGAGGCGTTTAAGGCGCTCGCGGGTGACATGAGTATAGATTTGAGTACTGGACAGATCTGCGTGCCCCAGCATGATCTGTACACTACGCAGATCTGCACCGTTTTCCAGCAGATGAGTGGCAAAAGAATGCCGCAGAGTGTGTGGCGAGATATTTTTTCGAATTGCCGCCAGCTGTGTCCTTTTCTTGACGATATTCCAGAAAGCCTGGCGGCTCATAGCTTCACCGAGACGGGAGAGAAACAAGTATGGATTCTGCCGTTGAGGATCAAGATTCAGCCGAACCTTGTCGAGATAGGCTGCTACCCGCATGCGGGCTGATTCACCGACCGGCACCAGACGTTCCTTGTTGCCCTTTCCCACCGTCATCAGATAGCCGGAATCAAGATTGAATTCGCGCAGTTTGAGATTAACCAGCTCTGAAACCCTCAGGCCAGTAGCATAAAGAAGCTCCAGCATGGCGTGGTCGCGCAGATCCTCGCCCCGCCCCCCCTGGCAGGCGCCAAACAAGACATCAACTTCGCGGCAATCAAGAAACTGCGGCAGTTTATGCAGCGTGCGCGGAGCTTCTATTATTGTGGCCGGATTGCTGTCGGCGTAATTTTCGATCATCAGAAATTTATGGAACATGCGAATGGCAGACAGGCAACGGGCTCGACTACGCGGACCGATCTCCTGCTTCTGCAGGGAAACCATAAAAGCTGCAATATCTGTCGGGCCAATATCTGACGGGTTTTCCCGTCCCGATTTTTCAAGAAAATCCAGATAGCGGGCAAGATCGTGGCTGTACGCACTCCCGGTGTTGGCTGAGAGCCCTTTTTCTGCGGCAAGATAAGATATGAAAAGGTCGAGGTAGTCGTTCAATGGGGCCGCCTTTTAAGGCACAGGAACAGATAATAGTCGCTGCCGACCACGGCATGCTTAACCTATCGGCGGAGTTTCGCCGGCAATAGTTGCGCGGTACTGATGTACAGCAGCATGCAAGGCGGAAGCAGCCATATTGGAGCAATGCATTTTTTCTTCCGGGAGACCATCAAGTGCTGCGGCAATTTTGTTATCATCAAGAGTCAGGACTTCCTCAAGGGTCTTACCCATAACCAGTTCAGTCGCTATCGAAGAGGTTGCTATTGCTGCACCGCACCCTTTAATAAGAAACTTGATGTCGTGAATAATATCATCCTCAATCTTAATAAAAAAGACAAGAGCATCTCCGCAGCCAGGGTCGCCCGCCTGGACAACAACATTGGCATCCTCAAGAGATCCTATATTGCGTGGATTATTAAAATGATCAATTACTTTTGCCGTATAATAGTCACTCATTGTGAGAGTCCTTTCGTATAATCTCCATACAACCCGGCCACGAATGTATGGACTGATGCTATTGCTTCATTAGCGATGTCCGTACATTTGTGGCCGTGGTTCGTCTTACAGTGCTACACTTCTTCCGAATTATTGTATTCACCTTCGTCGTTCATGATGCCGGAAATTGCCAGCGCCTTACGACCAACAAGAGCTGTTGCTACCTTACGGCGGGCATCAGCCAGTGAACGCTGAACCGTACCACGAGAAACCCCCATACACACTCCTGCTTCCTCTTGGGTCTTGCCCTCGCCATCACACAAATGCAACACTTCCAGCTCATCGTGCGCAAGCTGGATTATTTCCAAATCCTTGAGCGGCGTTCCGGCTGGCTTGAAGAGCGTTGTACATCCGACTTGATGCGGGCAGAGGCAATTTCTCGGTTTACGTGGCCGCGGCATAGGTTAGTGCGAGCATCCGTTGCTGTGACTATGGCCACCGCAGGTATGCCCCGGCAAATATTCCGGCAGTCCGTTTGCTCGAAAGAGTGAAATATTTTCAGCAACAGTCCCTCCCTGAGCTTGAAATGCACGTATCCCTGCGTTATTGAGCTTATGTAACGCACCGCCACCAATTCCGCCAACCACAATTGCATCCACCTCATGACCACCAAGCCCTGCGACCGGATTGCACGCTCCATGTTCATGAATCTGGTCGCTGTTGTTGATTGACACAAGCTCGCTGGTGTTCATATCAACAACGATAAACTCCGGCGCTGAGCCGAAATGCCCATAAACCTGACTCTCCAACCCTTGATTTTCCAAAACGGGAAAACATACTTTCATTGTGAACCTCCCTTTAATTTTGTGTATATGCACAAAATAACATTCGGAATTATGCATGTCAATATGTTTCTAGGACATGTACGCCAAATCGAGTATTGTTTTCCCGGACTGCGACACAATCTTTATAAACTTTTCCAAAACGTCACTCTACAGAGCTCAGAAGCAGAAATGTAACTGTTACACCCACTCATCAATCGCAGTCATCAGCCTGCTGCAAATCTCGCCAAGCTTATCGGGATCGATGATTTTTTGGCCAAAAATATCGCGTACGTAGAACACGTCGGCCACCTGATCAACTTTTGTGGAGATCTTTGAGACACCGATATACAGCCCCATTTCAGCCAGTGTGCTGGTAATCAGATACAACAGCCCGACCTTGTCGTGAGTCAGAATGTCGATAACGGTGTACTCTTCGGAAACCTCGTTATCAATATCAACCTTGGTCGCAAATCGTGGTGCAGGGCGTGCCGTCAACAAGGTCGGACGTTTACGCTTGGCAACCAGCGTTGACACCTGCACCTCTCCGTGGAGTGCCTGACGCATATCCTGCTCTATCTTGTCCCAGCGCACCACATCGGTGACCAGATTCCCCTGAGGAGAATTAACTTGCAGTATATCCAACACTTTGCCGTTCTTGCTGGTGTTGATCTGCGCTCCCAGAATATTTATTCCGTTAGCAGCCATGACGCCGGTAATCCGGGAAAAAAGCGCCGGCATATCGTGAGCGCAGATAGTATATTCGGAATTGCCGCTCTCTTTTTGATGGGTAAGGCGCGTCTGGATATCAGACTGCTCCAACCCCAGCAACAGGCGAACTTGCTCTGCGATTAACGGGGCCGGATTGGAAAGAAGCAATCGCACTGGCATCGCTTTTAGCTCTTGACGTATCTGCGCTACCGGATAGTCGTTTTCCAACAAATCGGTAACTTTTTTAATCATTGCGGTGACTCGTTCACTGCTGGCCTCAAGCTGGAATCCGCCACGATCAAGAATAGTGAAGGCCTTTTCATATAATTCTTGAAAAAGCGAGGCCTTCCAGGTTGTCCAGACATCCGATCCGACCGCACGGACATCTGCAACCGTAAGCAGATAAAGCATTTTAAGATTTTCACTCGTCTCCATCTGACGGGCAAACTGGGCAATCATCTTTTCATCATTCAGATCGCGCCGTTGTGAAATATGGGCAAACTGCAGATGCTGACGTACGAGAAATTCCAGCCGTTCGCTGCCCTCCCGGGAAAGTCCCATCCTGCGGGCAATTGTCGGAATCATGGAAGCACCTTTCTCTGCGTGT
>JABBNX010000254.1 GCA_019352135.1 Pseudomonadota bacterium | reverse complement strand
TAACGTCCTACAACTTTCCGCGCCCCGCTACGGAGAAGCGGGCCAAGGAGAATCCTATAGTAGTCCGGCCCGATCTCTGTCTGGAGAAGGTAAAGCTCGGAGTCGACTGGTTTATAAAGAATTGAGGTATCCAGGATAATGGAAAGCCCATTGTTGGCCAGAACATCAAGGCTTTCCTGATGTTCCTGCTCTCGTATATCGTATTGATAGATTTCACTGAACGGAGAGACGATGTGGAAACCTTCTCCGATGGGCTCTTTCAAAGTCCCGCTACTGGGAGTCCATTCTATGGCTCCCATTCCGGACTGGACAGTCGTGCAGGCCGACAATGAAATCACTACGCAACCCATGAAAGCAATAAGCAATGAGTTTTTCATAAAACCTCCTGTCATTCCATGCAAATAAAATTGTTGATTTGCGCGCCGCATTTAGACACCGCAGCCAAAAATAGAAGTTCTCAAACGATTTACGCACAGCCTTGGATAATTATAAGAAATCACTGCGAATAACTGGATGAATTAAATTTCATGGATCATGGTTACTACTACTATGCACATTCAATGTCCTTGCGCGTGCAATAGGATAAATTTTGAGTTCCACTTGGAAACTTGCGAAATGGAGCCTACCAAGCAATACAAGCCGAGCTGTGGGTCATATTGACCATAAATTGAATAGGGCATATTCTGCCCCTTGCTTGGCAAACGTACTGAAAAGTATGGGCGCAAAGTCTCCGGCCTAAGGGCAACTATGGTAGCGGGACTGCGACATGGGTTTCCATTCCTGTGCCTCTCTCCAACTCCGTCGGTCGTTGAAATCAATTGGGAGGAGATATTTATCTGCCTTAATTGAACTCGTTTCAATATCAAGCGAGCACTAATCCATAACTAGCGGAGGTAATAATGTCCGAGTTTGCCATGTCAGACGAAGAGATTTTTTTCAAGTGGTCGCCAGACTACAGCGTCGAAATTAATACGATCGACAATCAACATCAAGAGTTGATCTGTATTCTTAATCACTTATTCATCGCTGTCTCCAGGCGCCAAGCCGACAAGGAAATTGCCGTCATACTCGATGACCTTGTGGCCTACACAAAAACGCATTTCGCGCTTGAAGAGAAGCTGATGCAACAGGCCAACTACGAAGGTTTCGAAGCGCATAAACTTGAACACAGGAAGTTAATAGAGCGACTCGATCAACTGAGCAAAAAATTCTTGATCGATGAAAAGCAGATTCATTTTGAACTGCTGAGTTTTCTCAAGTTGTGGCTCAAGGAACACATTCAGGATAGCGATAAAAAATATAGCTCCGCTCTGCGCAACAGCGGATTCTCGATTGCCGCCTGGGAACGCGAAGCTACTGCAGTCTTCATGGAAATGGTTGAAAAGACCGGTCGTTGGTGGAGAAAAATCTGGTAAGTTAAGCGAACGCTTGCTGTGCAAGAACAGCTGGTCGATGAATTCATATCGAACTTGCATATTGCAGCCGGGAATTGCCGATCGACGTATGACCGCATATAAACAGTGCATGGTATCGAACTGTATCGATCAGACATGCGATGGTACGGCCGGTAATTCAATCGTGACTCGGCTGAGTGCATAGGAGGTAGGCGGTGCGCAGCCCTTTGTCCACTATTTGGACCATCATATTTGTGACCGTTACCGGGTTTCTGCTGGAGATCGGGGTGGGTGAGCCTGCCGTCAGTGGATTCGCCCTGTGGCCTTTCGGGGCGCACTTCATGCCCTGGCAGTTGCTAACGTATGCTTTTTTGCACGCCAGCATCACCCATCTCGCCTTCAACATGTACGGTTTCTGGATGTTTGGCCGTGAACTGGAGTACCTGATGGGGCGTCGGTCATTTCTCCTCTTGTATTTTGCCAGCATCTTGTCGGCGGGACTCATGCAGTTGTTCGTCACGAGTGTGACTGGCAGTGTTTACCCGACGATAGGAGCATCAGGCGGTGTGTTTGGTTTGTTGCTTGCCTACGGTATGTTCTTTCCGAACCGGATGCTCATGCTCATTTTTCCGCCCATTGTTCTCCCGGCATGGTTGTTTGTGACCTTGTATGCAGGCATCGAACTGATTCTTGGTGCGACAGGAACCCAGGCTGGGGTTGCGCATTTTGCTCATTTGGGCGGCATGGTGGGTGGTTATATTGTTATCCGTTTCTGGCGCACACGGGGCCGCTGAGTGCTTGTTGTTTATATGGCCAGTTGATGTGTGTGCAGAAACCAGCGATCCAGAACCACATGGCGGGTGAACCATTTGTTTTTCAGCAATAAACCGGCGAGCAGTTTACCGGCGAACGATTGCCCTACGTTGTTTGGCGCGGGCGCAGCGCCAAAGCGCGCAACCAAGCGAGAACTGTATGGCATTAGCTGCTGGCGGCGGTAGTCTCCCTGTGCTTCCAGGATAGTGGCCGCGGCCATGAGACCGGACTCAACAGCCGGCCTGATTCCTTCGCCGCTTTGCGGATACGCCAGCCCGGCCGCATCGCCGACGAGCAGCATGCCGTCATCGATCTGGTTGCGAACGGAATGCCCATAAAGCAGGTACGCATGCCCATGGAATCTGTCCGGAATGCTCATCGGAATTCTGCCGCGCTCTTTGAGAAATTCGCAAAAACGTTCAAGTTGTTCAGAAAGCAGATGGTTGTCTTCGCGTCCGAGCCCGATATTGAGATAGCCGCCTTTGCGGAAGCACCAGCCGTATCCCTTCATATCCCGGCAAAAGTAGAGTTCAGGAGTGTCACCTTGAACTCCGCAAACACTGCTCTGCTCCAGGCTCATTTTGAATTCGATTTCCTTGGCGGTGATTGCAGGTTCGCTCCCCCCTAGCTGTGCACCCATGAAGCGCGCAACCGGGCAAAAATGTCCGCCTGCGCCGATTATCAGAGGAGTCGTGATCGCATCGTTGACGATGAATTGATTGCCGTTCCTTTGTATCGATTTCAGCGCCTGACCAAGTTGCAAACGTGCACCAGAGCGTCGCAGCAGATAGTTGTCAAACTCGTAACGGCGTATGCCATAGCTGACCGTGGTTGGATATCTTGTCTCCACATTTCCGCCCTCAATCAGGCCGGTCCGGAAGGCAGTGATCGGCTGGAACACATGTTGCCGGGCATAATCCTGAGTATCCAATTGCAGCGCTTCCACCACAGCCGGCGTGATCCAGCCGGCACAGACCTTTTCGCGAGGGAACAATGCCTTGTCCATTACCAGGACGTCCATGCCATACTGGCGCAGTTGCCGTGCACAACTTGATCCTGCGGGGCCGCCGCCTACGATAAGCGCATCACAGGTTTCCATCAGCTTCTCCGGTGGGTTGGTATTCCGGTTCATACAGGTATCGTCTGGTCCAGGGTATCTGGTTGTTGCCCGCGCGGGAGAAGGTCACCTGGAAAAGTTGCATGTTTCCGGTCTTGAAGGATGTAAGAGAACCTGCAAGGTAAAGGCGCCACGCCAGCACGAATTGCTCGTCAAACATCCTGCTTACTTGCTCGACGTTCTCTTCATACCGTTGCAACCAATGTTCAAGCGTCTTGGCATAGTGCAGCCGCAAATTTTCCACATCCAGAACCGAAAAATCATAAGGCTCGAAGATCTGCATCATCTGGGCAAGGCTGGGAGG
>JABBNX010000253.1 GCA_019352135.1 Pseudomonadota bacterium | reverse complement strand
AACGGCGGTACGACTACTGTTACGGTCCCGAACTTCTAATGAAAGAGGAGTTATCGAATGAATAAAATGTATCTGCTTTTTACGACATTGCTGATGGTCTTTTTTCTTCTTAGTGGATGCGCTGCTCAGATGTCTACAATCGGAACCGGTCGCGCTACTCCAGGCTTTGGGGGCTATGTCACGACTACTCACAAAGACCTTCTGAGCTTGCCTCTGCCAAAACAACGCATCCCTGTCGCGATCTATAAATTCCGCGATCAGACCGGACAGTATAAATATTCAACAAACGTGTCCAGTTTTTCAACCGCCGTAACCCAGGGAGCAACCACAATGCTTATCAAGGCACTGGAAGACTCCGGGTGGTTTATCCCGATTGAGCGGGAAGGACTTGCCAATCTGCTTACGGAACGGAAGATTATTCGGCAAACCAGCGAGAGCTATGTCCAAGCCGCAAAAATCCGCGGTGAGACAGTCCACGAAGTTGAGTTGCCTCCACTTATGTACGCCGGCATAATGCTTGAGGGGGGTATCATTTCATATGATACCAACCTTGTGACAGCTGCCGCGGGCGGAAAATATGCCGGTGTCGGCGGTTCAATGCAATATAGACAGGATCAACTCTCTGTCTTTTTGAGAGCGGTTTCCACCAAGAACGGGATGGTCTTAAAAACAGTCAATACAACCAAGACGGTCCTTTCGAAGGAGCTGGATCTCGGGGTTTTCAAATTTATCTCAGTCAAAGACTTGCTAGAAGCCGAAGTCGGTTTCTCCACCAACGAACCGGCCGCTATGTGCACGGTCGAAGCCATTGAAAAAAGTGTCTTTGATCTAATTGTTGAAGGCATTTTGATGGGGCTTTGGGACTTGAATGATCCCGGTGACATAAATTCGCCCGTCATAAAAAAATATCTCCAAGACAGGGAAGAGATCGAGGTCAAGGTACAGCAAAATGGCCAGGGAGAAATGAAAGCAACTAAAATTTCCAAAAAATAAACATGAGCAACGTGTTTTCATGGCATATGCGCGTGCCACTCAACCTAAAAAAAAAGGAGTTGAAAATGAATCAGACTAGAATGATGGTTTTAGGATCGGCGCTTGCCCTTTTGTTGGCGCCAGGCATGGCGTTTTCCGCCAACGTGGCTGACGTGACCCAGGTAGGCGATTCCAACGTGGCCACGGCTGATCAAGCCGGCGCCGAAAACAAGGCTGATGTTTCGCAGTATGGCAATAAGAGCAAGGCTGATGTCGACCAAATCGGGAACAGCAACAAGGCCACCGTGGCTCAGGGTACTTCCGGATCGCCCATTAACTCTGGTGATCTTGTCGGGTACGTGACTGGCGCCAAGATCTATCAGGAAGGCAACAGCAACACTGCCAGTACGACCTGGCATGTCGGAAATTTAGGTTCCAGGATTTCCCAGATTGGCCACGGAAATACCGGGACTCAAGATCTTTCCGCGACGGAGGGGTACAAGGCCGGAAAATACGCTATCGACATCCAGCAGCTCGGCGATGACAACCAGGCGGCTCAGACCACGTCGCCGTCATACGGCAGTTACGGCATCCAGGACATGCTGATTTATCAGAAGGGCAATTCGAACCTGGGCACACAGACAAGCATCGGTGGGAAAGCCACTGTCATGACGATCAGCCAAACCGGAGATAACAACAACTCCACGCAGTCTCAGGACGGCATGGTCGACGTAACCATTGCCAATATCGTCGGGGACGGTAACAGGACTGTTCAGAGCCAGGTTTCCAGTGTTTGGGGAGCTGCTACCAGTTATAATTCCGCTACCATCGATATTTTGGGCAACGACAACGTAAGCGTCACGCAGACTCAGCTTGGGGTGTCCAATACCGCCGATATCGACATCACCGGGAACGCAAACATCGCGACTCAGAACCAGATTGGCAACAATAATATCGCCAAGTTGACCCAGACCGGGAACTCCAACATTGCCAGCCAACTGCAAACCGGCAACGGAAACAGCAGCACGGTCAGCCAAGTCGGGAGTTTCAACAGTGCGATGGTCGTGCAGAACCACTAGGCCGTACTTCAAACCAGCAACGCGCGCTTATGTTATGAAACATCTGGGGAACGAGAAAACTCGTTCCCCTTTTTTTTAAATGTAGGAGATTCTATGAAGTAGCCCCTTTCAAGATAGATGTTAAGCTTAAGGCGCAAGGGCCGTAAGACTGAACGTGCTCGAGGCACAAACATCGTACAAGAAAGAATGCGACTGAATTTTGTGAAAAAATGGGTTTGACATACAAAAAGAAATACGCTGTTGACCGCCCAATGGCTACAGCTCAAGCCCCTGAGTCATCACTTTATTTTACCTGTGTAAATCCCAATGCTGCTAATGAAGTATCAACCACATCTGATTCAGTAAAATTTAGTATCGCTGAAGAAATACAAAAATTAGTATCACTAAAAGACAAAGGTGTTTTGTCAGAATCTGAATTTCAGGCTGCAAAAAAGAAGTTGCTCAGCCTTTAATTGTAAATAGAGCTTCTTGCAAAAATGCTTTGAATTACGGGGCAATCCCCGTTTGGGGCCAGTCCAACCTTTTTTACAGAAAGACCACGTATACAGGTCAATATAGGACGCCCGTTTTTTCATGTTTTTGACGTACTACACCCTTGAAGTAGTTTTTTCGCTATTTGATAATCAGCAACCAGTTACTTTGAGCAACTGATCCGCGAACAGAGCAAGGACACCAAACATTAGGTGCATCATCACTTTGTCTGTTCCGCGAACCATGACGCTCTTGGCACCGAAGTCTTCCTTGAGGCGGCTATTGCATCGTTCTGAAGCTGACCGCTCATTATAGCGAACTGCTTCGTGAGGTGCCATGGGGGTTGCTTCTTTGCCACGAGAATTACGATCAATAATCGGTACGTGACCAAGTTCCCTGCTCTGGTTCCAAACTTGGGCCGCGTCGTATGCCGCATCCATGAGATCATAGCAGTAGGTTACCTTGCTGCTCGTAAGTTTCATGAGCGGAATTGCAACCTGGCTGTCATGTACAGAGGCAGACGTCAGCACGGCACTCAAAGGAAAGCCGCAATCGTTCACATCCAGGTGCAACTTGAAGCCATTCCAAGTCTCAGTGTACCCCTTGGCGTTTCTCTTGACGCCGCGGTCACATACCTGAGATAGCAGCGATATGGCTTCCTGCGCCGATTGACCACACTGGATATCAAGCCGCTTCGGTTCTGCAGGCTGCTGGAGTTCTCCTTTGGCAGGCCGTCCCTTTTTCTTTGCAACCTTGGTTTGCTTGACCTTCTTCGCTGGCTTTTCCCGCCCAATAATGGCGGTGGAATCCCGGCTGACGTGGCAAATCAGTTCGGTACTCAGAAATTCCTTCACCAATGCATCGTGAACAACCGTTCCCAGTCCGGCCCTCGCATATTCGGCAAAAGCACGGGAGAAGGTTGATTCCGAGGGGACGTCTTTTCTCCGGACAAACCCGCAGATCATCTGCAAATTTGGGGTGCATCGTAATTCATGTCGCAAAGAACTGGTATGCTGATACTTAAAGACGGCCTTGGCGACAAATGCTCTCGCAATCGCTTCACGCTCTTTGATAGGACGTCCCAGCCATTGCCGATTGGCACTGTTTGGAACAAACTTCTCGATTTGAATAAGCTCAAGGATCTTGATCAGATTCT
>JABBNX010000252.1 GCA_019352135.1 Pseudomonadota bacterium | reverse complement strand
GTGACACCACATCTTGTGAAACTTCTTGAAAAGCGACATTTATTTGCTGCAACCCGCGGGAAACAATTGAAAGCGTCTATAGCTGCGTGCCTAGGGAGGCTCGGCGATCCCCGGGCAGTGCCGTCCCTTGAAAAACGTGCTTCCGGTGGCGGATACCTTGGCTCTGCGTGCTCGGATGCAATCGCACTGATAGAAAAATCAGAAGGGAAAACTGATGGCAACCCTTGATAAATCAAGTGCGCTCAGACTGGTCACGCTTTTCTCCGGCGCGGTGAAGGGAATAGCCTTTTACCCCGCGGCACACCCGGCAATCAGGCAGCCTCTCACGGATCTGTATGCCATCTTGACAACGGCTCTCAGCCAGGATGATCACGTGTCATGGGGGCTTATCGACGGGATCATGTTCTTTGGCGACCACCTCTTTATTGCCCCCTCAACGGCAATTGTCGACCTGACTAACCGGATGGTTGAAAAGGAGATAAGCCGGATCATAGTGACATCACCGCTCGGCTTTGATGAACTGGAAGTGTTTGTCAAACTATTCTCCTCCAAGAGCGCTCGTTTTGAAGCTCTTTCACGGCACATGGCGGAAACAGGAATTACCTCTTTTAAGCTGGTCCGGCATGGCGACGAGAGCTTTGATCAGGGACATGACGCGCTGGAAGACGACTCTGATGGTGGCAACATCGAGACCTACAACAGGTCTCTTTCTGCCATCAGAACGATCTGCCAGGACATTGAACGGGGCCGCATACCAAACAGTGCCCCGATGATACGAGTTGTTGACCAGATGGTCGGGATCACCATGCAGGAACCGTGGGCGCTGCTGGGATTAAGCATGATCAGGGATTATGACAACTACACCTTTAATCACTGTGTCAATGTCGGAGTTCTTTCGATGGCGCTCGGGTCGACACTCGGCCTGGATGCCATGAGCGTCAGGGACGTGGGGATTGCCGGCCAGTTACATGACATCGGCAAAACCTTGATTTCTAAAAAGATCCTCAACAAACCGGGTAAGCTTTCAAGTGCAGAATTTACTGAAATGAAACGACACCCTGAGATCGGTGCTAAAATCATCCGTGAAATGGACGGGCTCGCGCCGCATATTTCGTCAGTCGTGCTGGGGCATCACCTGCACTATAACAGGGGCGGTTATCCTGAATGGGCACGCAAGCTGCCATTCAATGAGATGATTGATATTGTGGCCATTGCTGATACGTACGATGCCATCACAACGCTGCGCTCATACCAGTACCCGGTAAACCCGAAAAAGGCTTTGGACGAGATGCAGAAACTGACCGATACAATTCTGGACGGTGAGGTTTTCGCTCGTTTTGTTGAAATGATGGGCAACTATCCGGTAGGCACTCTCGTACGTCTTGATACCAATGAAATTGCGATCGTGCGTCGCCCGAACCCTTTGAATGAAAATGCTCCACTGGTACGGGTTCTTATTGATGGAGATGGCCTCCGGTTACATCCGCCGCGCAAACAGGCGCTTATCGAGCCTGACGGATCGCACTATGCCCGGATAGTCAGTGTTGTTGACCCATTATTGAAAAGTATTGATATCGGGCAATTGATTGCAAACGGGGACGTTTAAAGAGGCATGCGGCTGAGTGCTGTGGCAGCCGCCACGCGTGTTGCGGGGTGGTGTGATGTCAGGAGTGCATGGATTTGACTCAACGAATACAGGTCACGTAGTTCTGCAAGAGTCATTGCCGCTTCGGCTTCCAGTACACCGTCACGTGCGCTCAGGAAAAGACGCAGTTTATCGAGAATATCCGGAGTAACTGAAAAATTACGCAACGCCGCAATCGCTCTGCCCTGAACGGCCGGATGTTCGTCGTCAAGCAGCTCTCCAAGAACCGGGAGCGCCGCCGGCAGAGCCAACCGTCCGAGCACCGCTGCAGCCGCCGAACGAATATCCACTTCAGACCGCCTGGCACAGTAGACAAGCGCGGGAAGGACTCTTTCCCCGCCGATCTCGCCCAGCGCATAAATAGCTCCGATTCGGGCTCCCATATTACCAGTTTTCAGCGTTGCAAGAATATCCTCAACGCTGCAGACCTTTTCCAAAGTTTCAATTGCCTCGGCTGCTGCAATTCTCACCTCCGGTTCGGGATCTTTCAGTAACGGTCTTAGAGCGTCTATACGTGAACGGACTTTTTCCTTCATACCGCTATGTGTAGCAGAAACAGCCCGCCGAAACAATTTCAAATTGATTATTTGCCGCTTGTACACGACATATTAATTCTGATATATTGAGCAATATTAGATGCGACATATAAATTGAGCAGGATACGTTGCCGCAACGGAGCTGCAGATGGCTGCTCGCTAAAAAAGGAGATCACACATCATGATGGGACCGATAGAAATAAAACCGGGGCTCTACTGGATCGGATCGGAAGATCCGGATCTGCGGGTCTTTGACGATCTTTTCCCGACCGAACATGGCACCAGCTATAATGCCTATCTGCTTAAATGGAACGACAAGACCGTTCTTATCGACACTGTCGAAGAGAAATTTGTTGACGAATATATGGATAAGGTCAGGTCACTGGTAGATCCCTCAACCATCGACTATATAATCGTCAACCATACTGAGCACGACCACTCCGGTTCACTCTCATATCTGTTGGAGCAGGCTCCGCAGGCAATGGTCTATTGTTCGACAGCAGCCAAAAATTTTCTCGGCAACATCCTGCAGAAGCCGATAAGCTGCCAAACCGTTAAAGACGGTGACACTCTTGATCTGGGAGGACGCACCCTCCGCTTTATCATCGCCCCTTTTCTTCATTGGCCTGACACCATGTTCACCAGGCTGGAGGAAGATAATATTCTCTTCACCTGTGATGCGTTTGCAGCCCACTACTGGCAGGCCGGTCATATTTTCAACGACGAAGTGGAGGACTTTACCTCCGCACGCCATTTTTATTTTGACTGCATCTTCCGCCCTTTCAAGGATAAGGTACTGTCTGCCGTAGAGAAAATCCGCCACGACGTAATCGACATGATCTGTCCCAGCCACGGACCGATCATCAGGCGTGACCCATGGAAAGTTATCCAGCAGTTTGAGAGCTGGAGCAAGCCTACCTCGCAGGGCAAAAAGATCGTGATCCTGTTTCTTTCTCCGCACGGCAGCACCGAAAAAATGGCACACGCCGTTGCCAACGGCGCCACGCACGACGGCATAGAGGTCATCAGCTATCACATAAACAGCTTGAATGCCGGCGAACTGCGTAATTTGATGGAAGAGGCGGATGCGCTGCTTTTCGGCATCCCGACGTTTAACCGTGATATTGCGAAACCGATGTGGGAAGTACTGGCTTATCTCAGCACCATAAAGCTTAAGACCAATCTGGCAGGAATCTTCGGCAGCTACGGCTGGAGCGGTGAAGCGACCAAGATGGCGGAAGACCGCCTCAAGAGCCTTGGCTTCAAACTGGTGGGCGATACGGTGCGGACACTCTTTTCACCAAAACCGGACGTCCTTGAACAGTGTGAGGCGCTCGGACGGGCGGCAGCTGAAGCGGTGGCGGCCAGATAGGATTTGAGAGTTGTCCGACGGACTACAGAGATGCACATTACACCGTTAAATATAAATCGGAAACTCTAGAATCACAAAAGGCCACCTTAACCAACAAGCCATTCCACAAAGGTGTTGAAAAATGTAATCAGTTGATATCTAATGCCTCT
>JABBNX010000051.1 GCA_019352135.1 Pseudomonadota bacterium | reverse complement strand
CAACACCCAAAACCTATTACTCATTTGGTAAAACTAAGTCAGGTTCTCAGCGGTAAACCCGGAAACCAGCTCCTTAAAGGCGAAGATTTTCGGGTTTAGTTATTTGTGGTTCTTGTCTGCGGGTGCAAATCCTAAAGTGTTATTTCAACACCTTTGTGGAATGGCTTGTGTTAATCAGGGCCTTTTTTTGTGAGTGGCTTCATAATGAAGTACCTTTTAACATAACAAATTATCACAGCAGCATGCCATTCCAGTCTGAATCCATCTTCAATCTTTATACAAAATTGACGCTCTTTACCCCCATTTTGACACCGAATTTATATCGCTTTTGTTACCCTGAAATCATGGAAGGTATCTGAAGGCTGGAGGTGTCATATCATGAAAGTCTACCTGTTCAATATTGAAAGCGGACTGTACGAAGGTGAAACTTTCGAAGAAGCTGCTATGCTTCAACATGAAGAGGGCATCACACCTATCCCACCTCCAAGCTATGAACAGGGCCAGGTACCGGTGTTCGACCGCCGGAAGAATAACTGGGCCGTGATACCGGTCACCATTGCCAGGCAGTTGCTCAATATCAGCACGTCAGAATCAACGGAGAGTGCATTATGAATACCTATGAATGGTTGCAAACAATCCTCTTTTTCGTCGTATTGCTGGCCCTGGTCAAGCCGCTGGGCAGCTTCATGGCCAAGGTCTTCCAGGGGGATCGCACTTTTCTGTCACCCGTCCTGGTCCCGTGCGAAAAGTTGATCTACCGCATCAGCGGAGTGAAACCGGACGATGAGATGGGGTGGCAGCGCTATGCCGGCTCCATGCTTCTCTTCAACCTGATGCTCTTCGTCGGCCTCTTCGTCATGTTGATGACCCAGCATCTGCTGCCGCTCAACCCGCAAAAGGTTCCGGCTTTTACCTGGCAACTGGCGTTGAACACGGCGGTCAGCTTTACGACAAACACCAACTGGCAGGCCTATGTCGGTGAGCAGGCGGTCAGCTACTTCACCCAGATGGTGGGCTTGGCTGTGCATAACTTCGTCTCCGCCGCCACCGGCATCGCGATAGTGATTGCCGTGATCCGTGGCTTCGTTCGTCGTAAAACCTCGTTGCTGGGCAACTTCTGGGTCGACATGACCCGCTGCACCCTCTATATCCTGTTGCCGATTTCCATTATCTTCTCGCTTGTCCTGGTTTCTCAGGGCGTGATCCAGAACTTCAGCGCCTACAAGACCGTACCGCTGATCCAGTCCACCAACTATGACAAGCCGAAGCTGGATGATAAGGGTGCTGCACTTAAGGACGCCAAGGGCACCCCGGTTACCGAGAACGTGATCGTCAAGGAAGTACAAATTCCGATGGGGCCGGTCGCCTCCCAGGAGGCGATCAAGGAGTTGGGCACAAACGGTGGCGGCTTCTTCAACGCCAACTCGGCTCACCCCTTTGAAAACCCGACGCCGCTATCCAACTTTATCGAGATCCTGCTGATCCTGCTCATTCCCGGTGCCTTGACCTATACTTTCGGAGTCATGGTGGGCAACACCCGACAGGGGTGGATGCTGCTGGGAGTGATGCTCTTCATCCTGATCGGCGCCTTCGGGGTAATGCAATGGGCGGAAGTATCCGGTAATCCGCTGGTGGCCAAACTGGGCATACAGAGTATCAACATGGAAGGGAAAGAAGTCCGCAACGGCCTGGCCGGGAGCAATCTCTTTGCCGTGGCCACCACCGGCACCTCCTGCGGCGCAGTTAATACCATGCATGACTCGTTAACCCCTATCGGCGGCATGATACCGCTCTCCCTGATACTGTTGGGTGAAATCATCTTCGGCGGGGTCGGCTCCGGCCTCTACACGATGTTGGCCTTCGCGATCATCGCGGTCTTTGTTTCCGGGCTGATGATCGGCCGCACGCCGGAATACCTGGGCAAGAAGATCGAGGTGCGGGAGATGTGGATGTCGATCCTCGCCATCTTGACCGCCGGGGTTACGGTCCTGATCCTGTCGGGTATTGCCATGATCACGCCGCAGGCTGTGGCATCAATGGCCAATCCGGGTGCCCACGGCCTGTCCGAGGTGCTTTACGCGGTTGCCTCCATGGCCAACAACAACGGCAGCGCCTTTGCCGGTCTGAACGCCAACGTCAATTTCTACAACCTGTTCGGTTCCCTGGCCATGACCGTTGGACGCTATGTCCCGGCCATCGCGGTGCTGGCCATGGCCGGTTCGCTGGCGGAGAAGAAGTACGTCCCCCCCAGCCTTGGCACCCTGCCGACCGATAAGGCTCCCTTTGCCATCTGGCTGACTCTGGTCATCTTGATCGTCGGGGCGCTGACATTCTTTCCTGCTCTCGCCCTGGGGCCGATTGTTGAACATTTGACCATGCTGGGAGGTAACTAGTCATGACGAAACATAAACAACAACCGCAATCGGTATTCGATGCAGCGCTTTTAAAAGGCGCCCTGTTCGACTCCCTCAAGAAACTTGATCCCCGCACCCTCTGGCGCAACCCGGTCATGTTCTGCGTCGAGATCGCCAGCGTCATCACTCTGATCACCTTTGTCATGTCGCTGACAGGCGCCAACAAGGAACCGGCCTGGTTCACCTGCGCAGTCACAGTCTGGCTCTGGCTGACGGTTATCTTTTCAACCTTTGCCGAGGCACTGGCCGAGGGGCGCGGCAAAGCCCGCGCTGCGTCGCTACGCAAGAGTCGTACTGACGTAACCGCTAAAGTTGTTACCAAGCCGGAGCTCACAAGCGACTTCACCACTGTCGGCGCCAGCCAGCTCCGTAAAGGGGATCTGATTCTGGTTGAGGCTGGCGAAATGATCGCCGGTGACGGCGATGTCGTGGCCGGTGCAGCCCTGGTCAACGAGTCGGCGGTGACCGGCGAGTCAGCACCGGTAATCCGCGAATCAGGCGGTGATCGTAGCGCTGTCACCGGCGGCACCACGGTCATTTCCAGCAGTATTATCGTCAAGATTACCGCCAACCCTGGCGAGACCTTCCTGGACCGGATGATTGGTCTGATCGAGGGAGCCAAACGGCGCAAGACCCCGAACGAGGTTGCCCTGGAGGTGCTGCTGATCGCCCTGACCGTGGTTTTCCTGCTCGTGTGCGCTAATATCAGTCCACTTTCAATCTACAGTGTTACTGCGGCCGGACATGGTACGCCAGTATCGCTGACCATCCTGGTGGCGCTGTTCGTCTGCCTTGCGCCGACTACCATTGCCGCGCTGTTGCCGGCCATCGGCATCGCCGGTATGGATCGCCTCTTTCAGAAGAACGTCATCGCCCTTTCAGGACGAGCCATTGAAGCAGCCGGTGATGTCAACGTGCTGCTGCTTGACAAGACCGGCACCATAACCTACGGCAACCGTGAGGCGGTGGCCTTTGTTCCGGTGGGTGGCCATACCGAGCAAGAGTTGGCCGAGGCGGCCCTGATGGCATCGCTGGGTGACGAGACGCCGGAAGGGCGTAGCGTGGTGGTATTGGCGAAACAAAAATACGGCCTTACCAGAGAGACGCCGAAGGATACCGAGGTTGTGGAGTTCAGCGCCGACACGCGCCTCTCCGGAATCAATGTCGACGGCATGAAATACCGCAAGGGTGCTGCCGATTCCACGGTTGCGTTTGTAAATAAACTGGGCGGGAAGACCATCCCCAGTGATCTGGAAGATGTGGTTGACAAGATCGCCCGTGGTGGAGCAACGCCGCTGGTGGTCTGCACGGACAGTGAAATCCTTGGTGTGATCAACCTCAAGGACATCGTCAAGGCCGGTATCCAGGAGCGCTTCCTGCAACTGCGCAGCATGGGGATCAAAACGGTGATGATCACCGGCGACAACCCGCTAACCGTCGCGGCAATCGCCGCCGAGGCGCAGGTGGACGATTTCCTGGCCCAGGCCAAACCGGAGGAAAAACTGCGGCTGATCCGAGAATACCAGGATGCCGGTTACATGGTGGCCATGACCGGCGACGGCACCAACGATGCCCCGGCGCTGGCACAGGCTGATGTTGCCGTGGCCATGAATACCGGCACCCAGCCGGCACGTGAAGCGGCCAACATCATCGACCTGGACAGCAACCCGACCAAGCTGCTGGACATCGTCGAAGTAGGGAAGCAGATCCTGATGACCCGTGGTAATTTGACCACTTTCAGTATCTCGAATGACGTGGCCAAGTATTTTGCCATCATTCCGGCGATGCTGCTCTCCATCTATCCGCAACTGGGGGTGCTGAACATCATGCACCTGGCTACTCCGATGAGCGCGATCCTGTCAGCGGTCATCTTCAATGCCATCATCATACCGATGCTGGTGCCGCTGGCCCTGAAGGGAACCAAGTTCCGCCCCATGCCGGCAGAGAAACTGCTGATTCATAACCTGCTGGTCTACGGGGTAGGGGGTATCATCGCCCCGTTTGTCGGGATCAAGATCATTGATATGGTTGTTGGGCTGATGGTGTAACCCCTCCCGGCCTCCCCTTAAATTAAGGGGAGGAGAAGAACCTCCCCCTCTTAATTTAAGAGGGGGGCGGGGGGAGTTATGATTACACAATAAAGGAGAACAAACCCATGAAAGACATAAAACCGGCAATTCTGCTCTTCATAATCTTCAGCGTCATCTGCGGCGGCATCTATCCGGCAGTGGTCACCGGCGTGGCCTATGCCCTCTTTCCCAAACAGGCAGCGGGAAGTTTCATAACCGACAAGGCGGGTAAGGAGATCGGTTCGACCCTGATCGGCCAGCCCTTCTCCGGCGCTAAATACTTCTGGCCGCGCCCCTCTGCAACGGCAGACTTCGGCTATAATTCGATGGCTTCGGGTGGCTCCAACTCAGGCCCCACCAACCCCGCTTACCTGCAGGCAGTTGGCGACCGGGTCAAGGCGCTCCGCGATACCGGCGTGACCGGCTTGGTCCCGGCTGATCTGGTGCAGGCCTCGGCCAACGGGCTCGACCCGCACATCACGCCGGAGTCCGCCGGGCTTCAGGTGGATCGGGTCGCCAAGGCACGCGGCATATCCGGGGATCTGGTGATGAAGGTCGTTGAACAAGCAACCGAAGGGCGCCAGTTGGGCTTTTTGGGAGAGCCACGGGTAAATGTGCTTGTGTTGAATCTGGAATTGGATAGACTGTAACACATGGCAGATAACGACGACACACGCCCAACCCCCGAAGCAATGCTGAAACTGGCCCAAGCCGAGGAGGTCACCGCAGAACTGGGCAAGCTGAAGATCTTCCTCGGCTATGCGGCCGGGGTCGGCAAAACCTACGCCATGCTGGAGGCGGCCCGGCAACGGAAGAAGGACGGGCGCGACGTGGTGGTCGGCTACGTCGAATCCCATGGCCGCGCTGAGACCGACTCTCTGCTGGAGGGGCAGGAGGTTGTGCCGCGCAAGGAAATTCGCTATATGGAGGTTGCGCTCCAGGAGATGGATATCGATGCCATCCTGGCACGCAAGCCGCAGATCGTGCTGGTGGACGAACTGGCTCACAGTAACGCCCCCGGGTCGCGGCACGAGAAACGGTGGCTGGATGTGGAGGAGATTCTGGAGGCCGGGATCGATGTCTATACCACGGTCAACATCCAGCACTTCGAGAGCCTGAACGACGTGGTGGCCCAGATCACCGGTATCACCGTGCGCGAGACCGTACCGGACCGCCTGCTGGATCTCGCCTTCGAGATCAAACTGATCGACATCCCCCCTGAAGACCTGCTGCAACGCCTGCATGAAGGGAAAATATATATAGCTGATCAGGCCGCCAAGGCTATCGAAAAGTTCTTTCGTCCCGGCAACCTGATGGCCCTGCGGGAGCTCTCCCTGCGCCGTACCGCCGCCCGGGTGGACGACCAGATGCGGGCCTACATGGAGACCCAGTCCATTGCAGGGCCGTGGGCGACGGCGGAACGGCTGCTGGTCTGCGTCAGCGGGAGTCCCTACAGCGAAAAGCTGATCCGCGCCACCTGTCGCCTGGCTGAAGAGCTGAAGGGGCAGTGGTTTACGGTCTACATCGAAACCCCGGCAGGGAGTCGTCATATTCGGGAAAACCGGGAGCATATCTGGCGCGACCTGCGTCTGGCCGAGAGCCTGGGAGGCCAGGTTGCGTCCGTCACCGCCACCGACATAACCGATGCGGTTATGGAATATGCCACACGGCACAACATCACCAAGATCGTAATGGGCAAACCAACCAGGCGCCGCTGGCGCAAAATCCTGCAAACACCGATCGTGGACCGCATCATTCGCAGAAGCGGGGCCATTGATGTCGTCATTGTCAGTTTCGAACCGGACACGTCTGCTGGGGACGCTACCCTGCCGAGGCGCCATAACCCGTTTGAACTGCGAGGCTATGCGGCTAGTCTTGCTCTGGTGTTAGCCGCCACGGTACTGTGCGAACTGCTGCGCCCCTTCCTGGCGCCGACCAACATGGTCATGTTCTACCTGCTGGCCGTGGTTGTCGCCGCGGTGCGACTCAGTCGCAAAGCGGCCATCGTCACCTCCTTCCTCGGCGTACTGGCCTTCGATTTTTTCTTCGTCCCCCCTCGCATAACGTTTGTCGTGGCCGACACCCAGTATCTGCTGACCTTTCTGGGACTGTTCGTGGTGGGGATCGTGATCAGCACCCTGGTGGCCCGCTCAAAGGAGAGGGCCGAGGTGATGCGGGCCCGCGAGGTGCATACCGCCAGTCTCTATTATCTGAGCCGCGACCTGGCCGTTTCCGTAGATACCGATGCCGTGCTGAAGGCGGTTGTCACGAACGTGGAAGAGGCGTTGAACGCAAAGGTGGTGATTCTTCTGCCGGAAGGGGAACGGCTCGACATCCAGGCGGCCAGCGAGGGACTGGTGCTGGATATCAAGGAGCAGGCCGTGGCCGACTGGGCCTTCCGCAACAACCACCCGGCCGGGCGCGCCACGGATACGCTCGTATCCGCCGATCTGATTTATCTTCCCCTGCAGACCCCGGCCAGTGTGCTGGGGGTCATGGGGATCAAACTGGAAAGCGAATATGCCTATCACGCACAGGAAAACCGTCGGCTGCTGGATGCTTTCGCCACCCAGGCCGCCATGGCCATGGAACGGATCCATTTTTCTCGCCAGGCAGAGCAGGCTCAGATACTGCAGGCGCGAGAAAATCTGGAAAGGGCGTTGCTCAACTCAATCTCCCATGACCTGCGCTCCCCTTTGTCTACAGTCACCGGAGTCCTTTCCAGCCTGAAGGAAGAGGGAGCTCATCTCAGCGACCATGCGCGCCGCGAACTTCTGGAGACCGCCTGCGGCGAAGCGGAGCGCCTGAACCGTTTTGTCGGCAACCTGCTTGACATGACCCGCATCGAGGCGGGCGCGGTCAGGCTTAACTCTGAGCCGTGCGATGTGCAGGACCTGATTGGATGCGCCCTGGCCGCCCTTGAAGCGCGTCTGGGGAACAGGGAGGTATCGTTCAAGATGCTGGCGGTCATGCCGCTGGTGCCGATGGACCTGGTGCTGATGACCCAGGTGCTGGTCAATCTGCTGGAAAACAGTCTGAAGTATTCGCCGTCCGGAAGCTTGATCGAGGTAGTTGCCTCAACCGAGGAGACCTGGCTGCTGCTGGAGGTGGCCGACCGGGGCCCCGGAGTGCCGGAACATGACCTGAAGCGGGTCTTCGACAAGTTCTACCGCATTCCGATCCCCGAGGGGGCGGGAGGTACCGGCCTGGGGCTGTCGATCTGCAAGGGGATTGTCGAGGCCCACGGTGGAAGGATCAATGCCGAAAACCGTACTGGCGGCGGCCTGAGAATCGTGATACGGTTGCCGTTAGGGGAACAACACTTATGACCGCTGAACGAATTACGGACAACCTCCCCCGCATCCTGGTCATCGATGACGAGCTGGCGATCAGGCGCTTTCTGCATACGGTATTGTCCAGCGAGGAATTCTTTCTGCATGAGGCAGAAAACGGCAATGCCGGACTGACCGCTGCCGCTTCGTTCAGGCCGGACGTAATCCTGCTCGATCTGGGATTGCCGGATCTGGACGGTATCGAGGTGATAAAAAGGATTCGCGAATGGTCCCAAGTGCCGATTATTGTGCTCTCGGTGCGTGACCGCGAAGACGATAAGGTCGGTGCCCTGGACGCCGGGGCCGACGACTACCTCACCAAGCCGTTCGGTGTCGGCGAACTGCTGGCACGCATCAGGGCGGCGTTGCGCCGTACGCTGCAGGAAATCCCCGAGCCCGTGTTCACCAGCAACGACCTGCAGGTGGATTTGGGCGGCCGCCGGGTGACGGTTAGCGGGGCAGATATTTCACTGACACCAACCGAATACGATATATTGCGTCTACTGGTGACCAATTCCGGGAAAGTTCTCACTCACAGCCAGATTTTGAAACAGGTATGGGGGAAAACATACCTTGATCAACCTCATGTGTTGCGGGTCAACATCAGTAATTTGCGGCGCAAGCTGGAAAGTGACCCTTCTCGTCCGCAGCATATCATCACTGAGCCGGGGGTCGGCTATCGATTGAAGTGACGGTTTTATTGATGTTCTCCCGGGAAACTGAACCATTGTAACGTTAGCAATTTCGGTATTTGCTTACCCCGCGTTAGAGTGAATACTCGGATTTCTAAATGACCATTGAGAGGATGACATGAAAGATGTGATGACCAATGGCATCTAGCAAACTTCCCCGGGGCGTTATTACGCTCGGTCTGGTGAGTCTTTTTATGGATCTTTCCTCGGAAATGATTCATGGCCTGCTGCCGGTGTTTCTGGTCACTGTGCTCGGCGCTGGAGCATTCTCTGTTGGAGTGATTGAAGGGATCGCCGAGGCTACCGCTTCGATTACCAAGGTCTTTTCCGGTGTAATATCCGATTGGGTTGGCCGCCGAAAACCTTTGGTGCTTCTGGGATACGGTCTGGCGGCACTAACCAAACCGCTGTTTCCGCTGGCTACCGGCATTGGCGAGATACTCACGGCACGTTTTTTAGATCGCATCGGCAAAGGAATTCGTGGAGCCCCACGGGATGCCCTGATTGCCGACATAACACCGCAGGAAATTCGTGGGGCGGCTTACGGACTGCGTCAGTCAATGGACACAGTCGGTGCCTTTGCGGGGCCGCTGCTGGCCATAGCGATAATGTCTGCCACACACAACAACTTCCGCCTGGTGTTCTGGGTCGCGTCGGTCCCTGCATTCATATGCGTGGTGTTGATTGTTTTTGGTGTCGAGGAGCCGGAATCAAGGCGCCCTGCCATGCAGGCACGGTTTCCAGTCAATTCTGCAAACCTGCGACAGTTGTCTGCCGGATTCTGGTGGGTTGTCATGTTTGCCGCAGTATTGACCCTTGCCCGGTTTTCAGAGGCTTTTCTGCTGCTACGAGGAGAAAATCTGGGCCTGCCCGTAACGTGGGTGCCGATGGTTCTTATTGTGATGAATGTTGTCTATGCGTTAAGCGCCTATCCTTTCGGAAAGCTTTCCGACAACGGCCGCCGACACAAACTGTTTGCCTGGGGTATCGTTTTTCTCATTATTTCCGATCTGATTCTTGCCGTGGCCAGCACGGTGTGGGCGGTGTTTCTTGGCGCGGCTGTGTGGGGGCTGCATATGGGAGCGACCCAGGGGCTTTTCTCTGCCATGGTTGCCGACTCCGCCCCCGTTGACCTGCGTGGTACTGCCTTCGGCGTGTTTAACCTGGCGAGCGGAATAGCATTGCTTGCGGCCAGTGTTATCGCCGGTGGCTTATGGACTATGGAAAGCCCTGCAATGACATTTTACGCCGGCGCGGCATTTTCATCTGCCGCTTTGGCTGTTTTGTTCATAAATATACGCAGGAAGGGCTATTTTAAGCATTTCTGATTTCCGACCGTATCGACTTGAAGAAAGCCCCCGCCAGATTATTTTATCTAAGGCGGGGCTTTGCTGTTTTACGGTTAAACACGTAACGTTCCCGCATCAATAATGACCCGTTCACTTCCATCCGCCATGATCGCGGTCAAAGTCGGTTGGTAAAATACGTAATCTTCATGGAAAGGGGCGCTGACCGTGCCGCCAAAACCGGAGTTGTCGCCAAGGGCGATATGAATTGTTCCGAGGATTTTTTCCGCCTCCAGTACGTTGTCAGGGCGGCTTGCCTTGTCGTTGGTGCCAATGCCAAGTTCAGCGATGTTGCGGCAGGCAGCGTTTTCGTCAAATTTTGCTTCCAGTCTGGCGCGGTGGCTGTCATTGCCCTCAATCCGTACAACAACACCGTTTTCAATGGTCAGGTGCAACGGCTCATCAAGTTTACGGGTTGGCCCCCATTCGATGACCATTACCCCGTAGCTTTTTCCCTCCATCGGAGCAAAGTATGCCTCGCCGGCCGGCAGGTTGCCAAAACTTCCCGGCACGGTCAACAGGCCGTCGTCTCCCCCGGCATGCCGTCCCTGTTTGCATATCATCATATGTGTACCGTTCGGTGTGGTGACCCGGATCCATTCTGCTTCGTTGACAGCATTCACGAGGCGGGCGGTACGCGCGGCCAGGGCACTCCAGTCTACGGTCATGGACGTATGGAACATATCCGGATCGAAATGCGGCAGGCTGGCAAAGCGGCATCCGGCAGCGCATGCCAAGGCGCGATAGCGGGTGTGGCTGGCAGAGTTGTTTGCCAGGGCTATGATGATTTCGACAACGTCCTCTTTGTGTGTGAGAACAATTTCCCTGGCGCGGGCAATCTCGTCAGGTGAGGCCGCCTTGGCAAGCAGTTTTGTCAGCAACCCCTCAGATGTCAGCGCCGTTATTGTCGATATACCGAACGTCGCCAGCCAGAGTTCGTATGGCGGTTCTGCCCCCGAAGCCGGGGTGGCAGGAAACTCGACGAAAGTCCCGCTGCCATATTCCTTTGCGACAAATTCAGCCGCTTTCCGTGCGGTAGCGTTCAGCCGTGTCCGCCGGTCACGATCAGACACGGAAGGAGACTCATCCGGACGGATGATATCGCTGAACACCAGCACACGTTCACTTTGTCCGTTTTGGAGCACGCCAGCCTGTTTCATTCCCATATTGATTTCAAAGAGTGAGCGGAATGCTTCTTCGGTGTTATTGTGGTCTGTCATTTATGCTAGTTCTCCCCGGAATGAGACTATAAATCATCATATGCATACGCATATAGCACATCGCGCATAAAAGGTAAAACCGGTTGAGTAAGATGTTAAATATTCATCCGTTTTTTCCTTGATTTATAACGTGTTATTGTGATACTGATGCATACTGTATACAATTCCCTGAAATAATTTTTTCAATAATTGCGAGTACTTAATCCTATTAATATGGGTTGGTTGGTGGAGGTTTTTGTGGCACAGGTCGTTTTTTCCACGTGGGGCGGAGACACAGTCGATAACAGGAATATTTCCGGGGAACCGCAGGCGGTCAGCTACCGTTTGCCGGTTGTCTTTGATAGCAAACGCCCGTTGCGAGCGTTTATGGGATGGGACGGCATCATTCTGTTTGACAAGGATGTCGATGTCCCGGCCATGACGGCGGAATACATGAAACGGGTCCAGACTCTTTTCTGCTGCGGGAAGTGTACGCCGGGCAAGAAAGGCACGAAGGTGCTTATGGACCTCTTCCAGAATGTGCTTGCCGGCAAGGCGAGTGAAGCTGATCTGGATACGGTTGAAGATCTGGCGGAGCTGCTGAAAAACTGCAAATGCACTCTCTGTCAGAGTGCGACAGTGCCGGTCTTTGATGCGGTAAAGAACTATCGGGAAGATTTTCTGGCGTACTTGAACCCCGTCTGCCGTCCACGAGTAACACCCGGACGCTATATTCATAAAATCACCGCTCCTTGTATGGATAAATGCCCGGCACATATTGATATCCCCAAATACATCGAAGCAATTAAGAATTATCAGATGGACATGGCGCTGGCAACCATTCGGGAAAATATGCCGTTGCCCGCAGTCTGCGGGCGTGTCTGTCCGCACCCATGCGAAACCGCATGCCGTCGTAAGAATGTTGATGATGCGATCAACATCATGGTGCTGAAACGTACCGCATCCGATTATGAACGGCTTCACAATATCTTACCTCCGCTGACCCCCAAAGCACGAAAAGAGAAGAGTGTCGGTATTGTTGGTGCCGGTCCTGCCGGCTTGGCTGCTGCTTATTATCTGGCTCTGGAAGGGTATCCCTGCACGATTTATGAGGCGTTGCCCGAAGGGTACGGTGGCGGCATGGTTGCCGTTGGCATCCCCGCATACCGTATGCCACGCACCATTTTGCAGCGGGATATCGACATTATCCAATCGGTCGGCGTGGAAATTGTTTATAACTGTCGGGTCGGGACGGATATCACTCTGCCTGAACTGCGGAAGAAACACGCTGCCGTTTTTATCGCTCCCGGCGCCCATACATCGAAACCGATGGGAGTGGATGGTGAAGATAAGGGATACAAAGGTTTTCTTACCGGCGGGATCAATTTCCTACGTGATGCCTATTTGGGCAAGCCGACCGGCATGGGGAAAAAAGTCGTGGTCGTCGGAGGAGGAAATACCGCTATCGACTGCGTTCGAGTAGCGCTGCGCGAAGGGGCGGAAATGTCGTGCCTCGTGTATCGTCGTTCACGCAAAGAGATGCCTGCCGATGTCTGGGAGGTTGACGGGGCCGATGAAGAGGGCGTCAAATTTGAATTCCAGGTTCTGCCGACGAAAATTATCGTTAATGATAAGAATGAAGTTACCGGCGTCGAATGCGTACGTATGGCACTTGGTGAGCCGGATGCTTCAGGACGTCGTCGTCCGGAGCCTATGCCGGGCAGTGAATTCGTCATCGAGTGTGATACGGTTATTCCTGCAATCGGGCAGGACATGGACCTGAGCTTTATTCCCGCTGACTTGGGAATTGATATCACCAAATGGAACACGGTCGTAACAAAGTATCTGCCGCTTAAAGATGCTGCAGGCAAAGATCTGAAAGACAGCATGGGCAACCCGCTTTCACGTACCTTGATGACCAACTGTGACGGCGTGTTTGCGGGGGGCGATGCCGAGATCGGGCCGCTGACGGTTGTTGCCTGCGTTGGTAATGCGCATCGGGCAGCGTCAGTCATTCAACGCTGGATCGAAGAGGGGGATGCCTATTTGAGTGAACAGGACATTTTTGATGATGTGCTGACCTATCTCGGCGTCTACGATAAAAATGAGAAGGTGCCGTGGCTTGACTCCGCCGAACGTGCTAACCAGAAAGAAGTACACGGGAGTGCCCGGGCAGCAAAAGGAAACTACCGTGAAGTAGAGCTCGGCTTTAGTGACAGCACGGCACAGGCTGAAGCAGACCGTTGTCTGCGCTGTTATAGAATGGCAATGGTCGTGGTTTAATTTAATTAGTTTATACGCCTGGAGAGAAATAGATATGGTAACGCTGACGATTAACGGTAAAGAAATTCAGGTTCCGAAAGGAACGACCATCCTGGATGCAGCGGCAGAACTGGGGATCACAATCCCGACGCTTTGCTGGTTGAAAAAAGTTTCAACGACCGGTGCCTGTCGAATATGTATCGTTGATATTGCGGGAGTTGATCGTCCCATGACCGCCTGTAATACTCCCGTCAAAGAGGGGATCAGTGTTACCACATCCACTCCCAAGCTGGAAGAAACCCGCAAAAAGACGCTGGAGTTGATGCTCGTCAATCATCCGCTTGATTGCCCGGTCTGTGATGCCGGAGGAGAGTGCAAACTCCAGGATACCTGTTATTCACTCAAGGTCGATAAAAACAGCTACGGCGCCGATTTGGAACGGCTGCCGATTCGATATGATTGGAAGTTGTTGGAAAGCGATCCAAACCGCTGTATTCTCTGTGAAAAATGCGTCAAGGTCTGCCGCGAAATCGTCGGGCGAGAGGCGATTGAGGTTGTCGATCGTGGCGATAATACGATCATCGACACCATGACTCGTGAGCCGCTTGACTGCGATTTCTGCGGCAACTGCATCGGAGCCTGTCCGACCGGCACCCTGATCAGCAAACCCTTCAAATTCAAGGGACGCCCCTGGACGTTCGACGTGACTCCAAGCGTGTGTGCGTTCTGCTCGACCGGTTGTCAGATCGATTATCATGCCAAAGATGGTCGGGTTGAGCGGGTAACAAGTTCAGATGATGGTTTTAATCGTGGTAACCTCTGTGTCAATGGCCGTTTCGGCTATGCCGCATTCAACTCTCCGGCTCGGATAACAGAACCATTGATTAAAGATGGCTCGAATCTTAAAGGAGCTTCCTGGGACAGGGCATTGAAAACTGTTGCTGAGGGATTCAAGGATGCAGCCGCTGACTCTGACGGTAATGCCGTTGCCGGTATCGGCTCTCCGCGTGTAACCAACGAGGAAAGCTATCTCTTCCAGAAATTTCTGCGCGGGGCGCTTGGGAGCAATAACATAGACTCCGAGGCGCGCCTCGGGTATCTTCCTTCGCAGGTAATCCAGTGGGAAATGCTCGGCTACAGTGGCGGTACCTTCAGTATGGATGCTATCGAAAAAGCGACCGCGATTATTGTGATCGGAGCTGATCTCAAAGCCGAATCAGCCGGGTTTGCCTATCGGGTGATTCAGGTTGCCACAAAAAATAATGCCAAACTGGTGGTTGCGGGCAGCCGTCCCAGCTCCATGAACAAGTTTGCCAACGCTTTCCTGCAGTGTCGTCCCGGCAGTGAAGCATGGCTGGTTGCCGGTCTTAACAAGGCTGTGCTGGCTGAAGGGCTTGCTTCAGCAGGCAACCTGACAGAGTTGGAAGGGCTGAAGTCATCGCTTGACCTGCTCTCGTTTGAGCGCATTACTGAAATTTCGGGAATTACCGAAATTCAACTGCGGGAAGCCGCCGCGTTGATCTGTTCGGGCGGCCGCACTGCAGTGATCTACGGTGCCGGTGTCATTCGTGCTGCCGACAGCAGGAACGCTGTTGCCGGGACGATTGATCTGGCACTGCTGACCGGAGCCGTTGCTGACACGGGAGCCGGAATCTATCCGCTGGATGAGAAAAACAATACCCAGGGCATGCTCGACATGGGTATCTGCCCCGAGTATCTGCCCGGATATCGCACCTATGAGCATGCTGCCGCAGCGTTTAGCTCTGCCTGGAATAGAGCCGTTCCCGTTGTTCAGGGGAAAGATCTGTTTCAAATAATTGATGCGATTGAAGCCGGCCAGATCAAGGCGCTGTACGTCATGGGGAGCGACCCGCTTCACTATATGCCAAATCGTACCCGTATCATGAAGGCTCTGCAGAAACTGGAACTATTGGTGGTCCAGGATCTCTTCCTGACCGATACGGCCAAGCTGGCGCATGTTGTTCTCCCGGCTGCATCGGGAGCAGAAAAATCCGGTTCATTCACCTCAGCCGATAACCGGATACAATGCTTCACTGCCGCTGTCAAGCCCGCTGGAGATGCCCGCAGTGATGCAGATATTCTGACCGCGCTCTACAGCCTGGTTACTACAGGTTCCGCACCTGTTCAGGTTTCACTTGATGTTCTTCACCACGAGATTACGACGCTGTCCGGTCTCTATAGTGAGGTCTGCGATCACGAAGGGTGCCGGATGGGACGCAGTAAAAACCGTACGGCAACGTCAGTATGTCTACCGCTGGCACCCCTTGTGCCGACTCCAGCCCCGACTAATCACGCATTTGCGCTGACGATTGGTTCGATACTGCACCATAACGGCTCAATGACGACCATGTCCGAGAACAATATGCTGGTGGCCGGCGAAGCCTATGTTGAACTTTCCTGTGATGATGCCGCTTCAATGGGGGTGGTCTCCGGCGACGTCCTTACCGTCACTTCCGATACCGGCAGCGTCCTGCTGAAAGCACGACTATCAGAACAGCTTCAGCCCGGAGCCCTATTTGTGCCGGCACACTTCAGGGAGGCTGCCGCCACAACTCTGACCGACTCCGCCTCGTTTCCTCAGTATGTTTCGCTTTCAAAGGGGTGATAGTATTCCCTCTCTCCTTGATATGATCATGCAAACGCCGCTTCTGCGGCGTTTGCCTTTTAAACTCTCTTCGTCCTCCATGATCTTTCACACATGAGCAACGCAATCCGGAATAGCCATAGAGCCTTGCTCAAGGCGGAGACGCATCTTCATCCGCGCGGACGGGTCGGGCAGATCTCCATCTGTCTTGTCTCTCCAAGCCGCTATCAGACCGGTATGAGCAGCCTTGGTTTTCAGACGGTATATGCGCTGCTGGGCGGTTCAGCCGATATACGCTGCGAACGCGGCTTCCTGCCCGATCGAGAGGAGCTGGAAGAATACCGCCGCAGTGGCACGCCGCTGCTCTCGCTGGATTCTTCAACCCCCCTGGCTGAATTTGACGTGATTGCCTTTTCCACTTCGTTTGAGCCGGACTACCTGAATATTCCCCTGATCCTCAAACTGGCGCGAATCCCGCTCTACTCGAACGCGCGGAGCGAATCCGATCCGCTGATTATCGCCGGCGGAGCCGCCTTCTTTATCAATCCCGAACCGGTCGCCGCTTTTATTGACGCCATCTGCATCGGCGAAGGTGAGGATGTCATTCCCGCCATGATTGCTACGCTGCTCTCTCCAGTCGATAATGGCCGGCGCGGGTTGCTGCAGGCATTGTCCACGATTCTCGGCGTATATATTCCCGCTTTCTATCAGCCCCGCTATCATTCAGGCACTCTGGTCGGATACGATACTGAAGAGGGGGTGCCGTTGCCGGTCACACGTGCACCGGTCTGCCTGGAGCAGCATGACCCCTCATCATCGCAGATTCTGACCGAAAATACCGAGTTCGGCGACATGTTTCTGGTTGAAGTCAGCCGGGGCTGTCCGCGCGGTTGCCGCTTCTGCAGTTCGGGTTTTATCTATGGTGCGTTTCGCCAGCAGCCGTTCGATACTATTGTCGCCCTGATCGACCAGGGGCTTGTCCATCGCAGCAAGGTGGGGCTGGTGGGTGCGGCGGTGTCCGATTATGCTGCAATTGGCAGGCTCTGCCGCTACATCGTCGAAAAGGGCGCCAAAGTCTCGGTTTCGTCGTTGCGGGTTGATCGAATAGATGCCGGCATGCTGGACGCCCTGATTGCCAGTGGCCACAAAACGATCTCACTTGCTCCGGAGGGGGGGTCGCAGCGCATGCGTGACCTGATCCGCAAAAACCTGACCGAGGCTCAGATTCTGGATGCGTGCGAGATGTTGATTGCCCGCGATATTCTCAATCTGAAACTGTACTTCATTATCGGCCTGCCGACTGAGGCGGATGCCGATCTTGACGAGATGATCCGATTGATTGAAACGATTCGCGAGCGGGTCATTAAGCGGGGGCGTGCCAACAAACGGCTGGGTGAAATTACCGTGTCTGTAAACCCTTTTATTCCCAAACCGTTTACCCCCTTTCAGTGGTGCGGCATGGAACCGCTCCCATCGCTGGAGCGCAAGGTCAAACTGCTGGAAGGTCGGCTAAAGCGGCTGTCCAACGTCAAGCTGAAGGTTGAAAGCCGGCGTGAGTCCTATCTGCAAGCGCTCCCGTCGCGCGGAGATCGCCGCCTGTCAGCTCTGCTGGTTGAAATGGCTGATGGCGCGAATCTCAAAAAAGCTGCCAAATCCTGCGGAATCGATACGGACCGGTATGTACAGCGTACGATCGCCGCAGACGAACTGTTGCCATGGAGCATTATCGGCACGGCGGAGACAGCCCAGCTGCGCAGCGAGTATGATCGGGCGCTGGCGGGAGGAAGCGGGTGAAAACCTGTACGATGTGTCAGAAGGAGTTTGACGAAAATGCGGCACGGTCCGAGTATGCCGAGGCGGGTGAATGGCTGGCCGGTGAAGTGTGGCAGGATGCCGGAGAATTATGCCCGCTCTGCCTGGAAAACCGGGCCAGGCTGGTGATGATGTATGGTCACGAGATAAATTCTTGATGCGTTAATTGATGCAACTGTGGGAGAGTGAGAGTTGGATTTTGACCATAAAACCGCTTTCAACACTCGGCCTAACCGTGTTATACACAAATGATTTTAATCATCCTGAATGCGCTGTATCGAGCAATTCATTTCCAAGCTGAATGTCGGCGAACAGTTTGTTTCCCGAATCATGAGCGAACCGAAACTCTTTCTCATAGGCGATGAACATGACCTTGGAAAACCTGCGTAACCTGGAGAAAATCGGGTAGTTAAAAAGCCACGTAACAAGCCGTGAAGAGGTGCAGCGGTTTCTTGACGCGGCCTGGGCGTAATTTCGCATTTTCTGTAGTGCAGGAGTGTTGGGAGCATGCATAAAAAAGGATGCCCCCGGAATTACCAAGAACAAGAAACAGGTGGTGTCAGAATGGTAAATAAATCATTGCCGGTAAGCGGTACAGTTACATTTGAAGAACTGAAAAAGGCGAACGAGCATGGAGCGGAATATTGGAGCGCCAGGGAGCTTCAGCCTTTACTGGGGTATGGCCAGTGGCGACGTTTTGAAGATGCAATCAACAGGGCCATGGTTTCATGCGGTCGGTCGGGAAATGTTTCTGAAAACCATTTTGCCGGCGCCGGCAAAATGGTCGAGCTTGGTTCTGGAAGTAACAGAATGGTTGATGATTACCATCTTTCGCGTTTTGCCTGTTACCTGATTGCCCAGAACGGCGACCCGCGCAAGCCGGAAATTGCCGCAGCGCAGAAGTATTTCGCGATACAGGCCCGCCGTCAGGAGATGTCTGATGCCTTGGCGGCTGACCTTGAACGGCTGGAAATCCGGAAACAGGCCAGCGAGGAGTTCAAGGCGCTTTCCGGAGCGGCCCGTGAGGCTGGCGTACAGGACAGGATGTTCGGTATTTTTCACGATGCCGGTTACAAGGGGCTATATAACGGGCTCGGCAATGAAGCGATAAAAAAGCGTAAGGGAATACCAAAAAAAGACAACCTGATGGATCGGATGGATACCACCGAGCTTGCCGCAAATCAGTTCCGCATGACGCAGACACGCGACAAGCTTGCCCGAACTCCGGCAAAGGACCCGCAGCTTGCAATCCGAACGCATGAAGCCGTGGGAAGGGAGGTGCGCGAGGCGATCAAGCGTATCGGAGGAGCTATGCCGGAGAATATCCCGCCCGCCGAGCATATCAGTGAGGTTGAGAAGCGGATCAAGAGCACGCCGCCGTTTCTTGAACTCGACGGAAACGATGCAAAAGGGTTGATTGGGACGGATGGGGAGTGAGGGCTGGTTAAAGTGTCATGACGGATCCTCTCGACAGTGGAAAGTGATCATGGAATGATCCGGATTCGTGGTAAGGATACACCGCTTTAAATTGTGAAATGGAGGATGTCCCTGTTATTACTAAGATGAATAGATGGTATGGAGAGTAAAAAATGTCTATCTGATTTTAGCAATTTACAGCATTGGAATTTGGTTAGAATTCAAACAATAGAAATATTGACATGCGTCCCGTCAGAGGCCAAGGCGACAACAGCTTATGGATGTACCAAAACAAACTTTCGAGCATTTATCCACATTTAATAATTGCCATCAAATCCCAGATGGGTGGAAGGTGTCGTGTGCTAACTCAGAATGCACAATGCATCAGCTGTCGCCATATATTGGAAAATTAAAAAGTACAATTGCAAAGAGTCTTATTTCTACTTACTCAAAACCGGGTGATACCGTAGTAGATCCATTTTCCGGAAGTGGTACTATTCCATTGGAAGCAAGGCTACAAGGCAGGCACGTATTTGCTTCAGATATTAGTCCGTATGCAGGATTGCTTTCAAGGGCAAAGCTGTTTTCGCCTGGTTCCATGGATGAGGCCTTAGCCCAAGCAGAGGAAATGTTCTATGAATCCCAAAGCGTTGAAGAGCCTGATTTAGAAAAAGTTCCTGATTGGGTAAGAAAGTTTTTTCACGGTGAGACATTATCTGAGGCAATCAGGTTTGCAGAAGTTTGCAAACATCGTAAAAGTTCGGATTTTATCTTTGCTTGCTTCTTGGGCATTCTCCATCACCAAAGACCTGGTTTTTTATCATATCCGAGTAGTCACCTGGTCCCATATCTGCGTGACAAGAAATACCCGAGAGAACAGTATCCGGAGATGTATGAATACCGTGAACTTAGACCAAGGCTTATGGCCAAAGTTAAGCGTGCGTATAAAAGATTTTATGGATATCCCCAGAATGTGTCCGGTGTGTTTGAAGAATCTTCAGTAGATTCTATAGCGCTACCAAGGCAATTTGAATGCATTATAACCAGTCCGCCATACATGAATGCTCTTGATTATGGCAGAGATAATAGGTTGAGATTATGGTTTATTGATCCTGTATCAGCAGTCTCGGTGGATCATAATCAATCGCAACAAAAGAAAGGATTCGAACTAGTATTGGCAGCCCTTGCAGAAAAAATAGATAAGTCACTTACAAGCGGTGGCTATGCAGTTTTTGTAGTTGGCGATGAAATATCAAGAAGCTATGTCTCTCATCCATCGGAAGTTGTAGTTAAAATCATGCTCGAAAATTCTTCTTTTCTGCGTCTTGAGAATGTCTTTACAGATGTGATTCCTGATATAAGGCGATCCAGGCGAGATTATCGTGGGATTAAGAGTGAGCATTTCTTAGTGTTCAAAAAGGTTATGTGAATGCGTCAAAACCTGCCCCGAAAAGAATACTTCATAGGCCAGAAAGTACCAGGACTGCAAGGGTACGTCATTAGTGCATTTGTTGATTCCGGATGTAATGCCCATGTATTTAGAGCACACAACGAATCTATAAATTCAAACTATGCCTGTAAAATTATTCCGAAATCCAACCTTAAACAATCTGCCCTGGATTCCAGAGCTTGGATTGAGGAACCGCTAAAAGCAAATTCACTTACCCATCCGTCAGTAGTTAAGTGTAGCAACGTGTTAGAGTGGATAGATACTGATTCTGGAATTGATTGTGTCGTCCTTTGCTATGATTTTATTCGCGGAGTTTCGTTAAGAGACTATGTTAAGAATCACAAGAACAACATAACGATTAGTTTTATTGAATCGTATTTGAAAACTATTTTCGAACTTATGTTGGAAATGCAATTAAAGTTAATTGAGCATGGTGATCTACATTCAGGGAACGTCATAGTTGAAGATCCTACGGAATATCAGATTAGACCTCACCACAAGTTTCGTGTAACAGATTTTGGAGTAGGCTTCACGACAAGTGATCAAAATTTCAAGGATGATTTTGAGCAAGTTGCCGCCACTCTTAGGGAATTGATCTCTAATGTTAAATATCAAGCATTAGGTGCAAGAGACCGATTTGCTTTTAATGTATTAAATGACCATTTTTTGGCGCGTCACTTGGTAGAAAACGACACGACCAGAGATATTAACGCCAGAAACCCAAGACGATTGTATGAATTGATCGAAGATATAAATTTGCAATTCGATAATGTCGAAGCCGACTCACATAAATTTGAATTGACCTCACCATTTGATTACCTCAGTTGCGAGCAGTTGGGAGAATCCCATAGCCTACTGAAAGCTCTATATTCTAATCTTTTTTTAGGAATTAGAGATATTGAAGCTAAAAGTAACCTTGTTCTTACTGGCCCTCGCGGATGTGGCAAAAGTACAGTGTTTAAAAGCCTGAGTCTCAAGCACAGGCATTATGTCAATGATGATGATCCCACCAATATTTCTTACATCGGTATTTACTATAGATGTGATGATTTGTACTTTTCATTTCCCAGGTACGTCCTTCCAGAGCAAGATTACGCAATTGATGTACCTATGCATTACTTAACTTCATCATTGATAGTTGAGGTTCTTGAAACATTACAACTTTGGGGTGGAAAGTATTTCAAAAGTGAATTAGACACTGAAGAATCACGTATTTCGTTTGAAATCTGGAAAATACTGGACATTGAAAAGCCCAAAGTGCCTGCAGCCGACACCTTTAGTGCCATCATTGAACGGCTTCAAAAAGAACGTGACAGGGCTGCAACAAAGCAAAGATTTGTAAAAGACCCAAAACAAAAATATGGAAAATATTTTGGCCCAGACATCCTTGTAAAGGTGTGTGAGACTATAAGTGAAAAGTCTTCCTATTTAAGAGGTCGGCCATTCTTTTTCTTTATAGATGATTATTCGTACCCGAAGATAAGAATGGATCTACAGAAAAATCTAAATCGCCTTTTAATGCAAAGAACTTCCGCTGCATTCTTTAAACTCTCAACAGAAAGTCCTGTTTCATATGCGAGAGGCGACATAGATAGCAAAATTTATGTCGAAGGCAGGGAGTTTTCCTTGCTTAACCTGGGGCTTGTCTATTTAAGCACTGATAGCAATACGAATATTAAGCTGGACTTTATTAATGATGTTTTCAGCAGAAGATTTAACGCAATATCTGACTACCCCGTTAATAATCTTGAAGAGCTGATAGGCAGCAACCCAAATGAAAATCATAATGAAGTTGCACGAGCTATACGGAGTAATCAGAAACCTGAGCTGTGGGGGAAAGAGGTACTAGCAAACCTCTGCAGTGGTGATATCCATTATATAATAAGCTTGGTTGGAAAAATGGTAACTGCAGTTGGTGGCAAAGACAGCTTGGAAAGCATTACTGTGATCCCAAAAATAGGATCTAAAATTCAGAATAAATCCATAAAGGATGAAGCCGGTAACTTTCTTAAAAGCCTTAGAGGGATTGGTCCTAATGGGGAACAACTGGTAAAAATTGTAAACGCTTTTGGTAGTGTTGCCAACTCATATCTAAAATATAGAAATTCGAAAAATGAAGACGGGAGCCCACCATGGCAGGCATCAAGGATCGAGCCATATGAAGAACTAGTGTCTAATTGCAATAATAGCTGAAATAATGTAGACTTCTTTCATCTTAC
>JABBNX010000251.1 GCA_019352135.1 Pseudomonadota bacterium | reverse complement strand
GGCTATCCTTGCAGGCAAAGGGATATTTCTTTACCTTCTCAATGTCCTTGATGGTTATCAACCCTTTAAGAAAACGGTCATTATCAACCACCAGCAACTTCTCCACCCGGGTATGCTTGAGGATTTCCTTGGCCTGTTCCAGCGTTGTCCCGACCGCTACGGTCACCAGATTACGCTTGGTCATGCGGGCCGAGATCGGCAGATCAAAATCAGTCTCAAAACGCAGGTCACGATTGGTCAGAATTCCGACCAACTTGCCGTTCGCCTTGGTGACCGGCACACCGGAGATACGATAGCGCTGCATAATATCCAGCGCCTCACTGATTTTCTGCGTCGGGCGCATGGTAATCGGATCAACGATCATGCCGGACTCGCTCTTTTTCACCTTATCGACTTCATACGCCTGAGCATCAATCGAAAGGTTCTTGTGTATAATGCCGAGACCCCCTTCCCTGGCCATACATATGGCGGTTCGGGCTTCAGTTACCGTGTCCATGGCTGCACTCACCAGCGGAATATTCAGATGTATATTTCGGGAAATTCGGGTCGCAAGATTGGCGTCGCGGGGAAGAATGATTGAATGAGCAGGAACAAGCAGGACATCGTCGAAGGTCAACCCTTCGGTCAGTTTGTCATTGTGCATGGAGTACTCCTTGCGGATGGTAATTTTGTAGAAGTTAGTACAGCAAACCGGCCAAGTCAAGGGAAATGGTCAGAAAGGTATGTATACTTATTCGGGAGGAAAACGGTATGCGACTTCAAGTCATCGCGGAATAAACTCATCCCTGGAAGTAATCCGCCCAAGCGTTGCGACAATCAATGCGGCGGCATTTTCCAGATCGGACAAAGAAAGAGTCTCGACCGGTGTATGCATATAGCGGAGCGGTATTTTTACCAGCGCCGTCGCGACTCCCCCGCGTGAAATCTGCATGACATTGGCATCCGTTCCGGTAGCGCGGGGAGTGGCGGTATGCTGGATCGCAATTTTTTCACTCGAAGCCGTTTTTGACAACAGCTCAAACAGGTGCGGATTGATATTGGCGCCACGGGCAAGAATAGGCCCTTTGCCCAGAGAAACCTCGCCATTGTGTTTTTTCTCCACATCAGGCTGATCGGTAGCAAAATCGACCTCGACACAGATGCCGACATCCGGGTTGACCGTGTAACAGCTGGTCGTTCCGCCGCGGAGGCCGATTTCCTCCTGAACCGAGGAAACACCATACAGGTCAACGGCCAGTTTTTTACCGGAAGCAGCGACGAGACGTAACACCTCGGCCACCACAAAACAACCGGCTTTGTCGTCAAACCCGCGCGAGGCAACCCGGTCGCCGTGAAGTCGAGTGAAAGCACTCTCAAAAGTCACCGCATCCCCGACCCTGACCAGCTTCTGTGCCTCCTTCTTGTCCGCAGCACCGATGTCAATATATTGTGATTCAAGCTTGACAACGGTTTCACGATCCTTGGCGTCCATAAGATGGATCGGTTTCTTGCCGATCACCCCCGGCAGCCCTCCGTTTGCAGTATGTACCGCGACCCGCTTGCCCGGCGTCAAGTGGGCATCAACCCCGCCGACTGCAGCGAAATAAAGAAAACCCTTATCGTCAATGTATTTGATTTGAAGTCCGATTTCATCGGTATGCCCAACAATCATCACCCGCGGAAGATTCTTCCCCTTACCACTGATACAGCCAAAAACATTACCCATGACATCGGTTGTCAGCTCGTCGCAAAACGAGGCAACGTAATCTCTGAAAACACGCTGGGCCGGCTGTTCGTAGCCGGAGGGACTGGGAGCATCAAGCAGTTGTTCAAGAAATTTGAGTGATTCTTTACGCATCGGTTACACCTCATGAATGGAGTAGTGAAGATCAGCAATGACTGAGTACGTGGTACATGAATCTTCTGTCTGAATAGTAAGTTCTTCGTTCTGAAGGGCGGCATCAGGAACAACCCGCATCTGTACCCCGCGCCGGAGCTGGCTCAGCAGAGTTTCCCGCTTCACCCCGATCACATCAGACAGCCGTGCCGGGTGGCAGTACACCGTCGCACGCTGGCCGGAAGGAACAAAACGGCAGACAAGATCGGCATACAGCTGCGAACGAACCAGCTGCCCCAGTGCCGGGTGCCAGCAGCCGGCCAGGATACTTTCCGCATCAAGCCCGTGGTCGGCCTGCAAACCGATGCGAATAACCGGTATGCCTGCCTGCATGGCACGATGCAGAAGCAGCGCGCAAAGAAGCACCCCGCGATCAAGAGATAACGGCATAAATTCTCCGGCACTATACCGTCGCGCCAGTTCAGTCCCTTGCAGTACGACCGTCGGATAGATGCGAATAAAATCTACGCCTGCCGAAATAACCTGCTCCAGAGAAGCAAGTGAGGAGGCTGGCGAATCGCCCGGCAGACCCGGCATAAGTTGAGCCCCGGCCCTGATGCCCTGTCTTTTGATGCAGCGTATGGCGTTCAGCGACTCTGCAGCTACATGGCCCCGCCCGGATGCCGCCAGAACAGAGTCGTCCATTGACTGCACACCCAGCTCGATCGTACTAACGCCCCTTTCCGACAACCACGCCACATGATCGGCATCAATATAATCGGGACGGGTTGAAATCCGCACCGAGTCCACTGTGCCGGCCTCCAGAAGCGGCTGCAGAGGAGCCAGCAGCTCCGACTGGATTTCTTCTGGAAGTGCAGTGAAGGTGCCGCCGAAAAAAGCGACTTCCAGGGGGCGCTCCCTTGCAGATGATCGCCAGAGGTTAATCCTGTCGCGGATTAGTTCGGCAGTCGGGAGTTCACCATTTGCTCCGGAGATTGTCCGTTGATCGCAAAACACACAGGTATGCGGGCATCCCTGATGGCTTATAAAAAAGGGAACCGTGACCGGTTTCACGCAGACTGTCCGATATTTGCCTGAAGTTTTTCCAAGGTTTCAGCTGCCGCAGCCTGCTGAGCAATTTTCTTCGACTTCCCCTGGCCCATACCTAAGACCGCGCCGCCAACCAGAATCTGAAAACGGAACAGTCGGTCGTGCGGCGGACCCGACTCCTCTATCAGCAGGTATTCCGGTAGCGGATAGCCGTTTGATGAGAGGAATTCCTGCAGTTCGCTCTTCGAGTCGCGTCCCAAAACAAGAGATTCCGGGGCGGCCGCCAACGCACGAAAGAGCCGGATAACCAGAGAGCGTGCAGCCGGAAGACCGCCATCACGATAGAGAGCTGCAATCAGAGCTTCCAGAACATCTGCAAGAATTGAATCCTTCTCCTGGCCGCCGGTCATTTCCTCCCCGCGACCGAGAAGAATATGGTCCCCGATTGACAATGTTCGAGCCCGATCCGCCAAAACATCCTGACCGGCCAGCCGGGAGCGCAGTTGCGACAGGTCACCTTCATCCCATTCCGGATAAGATTCATACAGCATTTCGGCCAACAGAAGTCCCAACACTGCATCGCCAAGGAATTCAAGACGCTGGTAGTCTCCACCAGCACTCCCACCAGCCTCATGCAGATAGGACGGGTGTGTCAGCGCCTGAACAAGAAGCCTCTGATCGTGGAACGTGTATTCCAGCGCCGCTTCCAGTTGTTGAACATTCATAGTCATAAACACACCTCAAACTGTCTGACTATAGCCACCAGATCCTATTTTGGCAACCGAAAGTCATACGGTAACAGGGCGATTGCTTCAATGTTCGCTTTTACCAGTAATTAATCATCAGGTCAGG
>JABBNX010000050.1 GCA_019352135.1 Pseudomonadota bacterium | reverse complement strand
GGATAACAGGCTAATGAATTCCAAGAGTCCTTATCGACGGAGTCGTTTGGCACCTCGATGTCGACTCATCACATCCTAGAGCTGTAGTCGGTTCTAAGGGTTGAGCTGTTCGCTCATTAAAGTGGTACGTGAGTTGGGTTTAAAACGTCGTGAGACAGTTTGGTTCCTATCTTCTACTTAATTCATAAACAAAGATATGTTTTCTTCGTACGAGCGGAAGAAGTTTCACCAGCCATGTCCTCATTTTGCAACTTTAGCCGTCAATGCCGGCACAAACTGCATCACATCCGCCACAACCAGCACGTCGGCAATTTCTCCGATCGGAGCATCCTTGTCCTTATTGATTGCCACGATAAAATCAGATTTTTTCATACCGGCCAGATGCTGGATAGCTCCCGAAATGCCGCAGGCAATATACAGTTTAGGCGATACCGTCTGGCCGGTAGTGCCGACCTGATGGCTGTGCTCCACCCAGCCGGCATCAACGACCGGACGACTGGCACCCAACTCGCCGCCAAACGCCGCCGCCAGGGCAGCAATAACCGAAACGTTGTCCTTCTTGCCGATTCCCCGCCCGGCAGAAACAATAATCTCTGCCTTACCCAGATCGACATCCTTCTTTTCGGCCGCTTCATAGCCGACAAACTCCACTGTGCTCCCCCCATCTGCAGCCAATCTCTGGATCGTTGGTGAACCACCCGGCTGCAGCGCCGGAAAGGCGCCGGCCTGGATCGTCACAACGGCCCTGTTTGTCGCTGGTTTGACGCTGCGCCGCATCTTTGCATTGCAGCAGCCGACTTCAAAACCACCATCCGCTAATGCCATCACCTCCGAAATTTGCGCGACCTTGAGAGCTGCCGCAACCCGCGGAGCCAGATCCCATCCGTATGATGAGTGAACAAATACGATGTAGTCCGGGTTCTCCTTCTGCACCGCCTCCAGAACAAGTTTTTTGTGCAGGTCGGGACGATACTCACCGCACGCAGCAGCATCAGCCAGATAGAGTGTGCCACCATAGGCCGGCAGGTGTGCGTCGCTCCCAACCAGCAGCAAAGCGGTTTCTGCGCCCATCTGGCCGGCAAAACCAAACAGTTCGTAGGTGGAGTCGAGCAGTTTACCCTCACGATATTCGCCTACCAATAACGTTTTCATGAATGTCTCCTATCTCAGTACCGCAGTTTTATCTTTGAGAATTGCGATGACCTTCTCAACCAGATCACCCACATCCCCCTCCAGAACAATCCCTCCACCTTTTTTGGCCGGTGGATGGAAGCTGATCGTTGTTGCCAGAGGTGCTTCCGTAAGCAGGTCAGCTACCGGAATTGTAACAATTTCTTTCTTTTTGGCTTTCATGATATTAGGCAGGGTCGGATAGCGCGGTATGTTGAGGCCCATCTGGCACGTAACCAAAGCCGGAGTCTTCATCCTGACGACACCTTTGATGCCTCCTTCCAGTTCGCGTTTGGCGATGACCGTGCCGTTGTCGTAGTCAAATCCGACTATCGTGGTGGTGCACGCGAAACCAAGCAACTCGGCTACAATGACACCAACCTGAGCCGAACCGCGGTCCTGGGATTGCATGCCGGTGAAAATGATGTCAAAGCCCTTGTCTGTGGCATAGGCGGCTATGGCCGAGGCAATCTGCCAGGGATCTTTACTTGATGCGGCCGGGTCCTGGATATGGACGGCGTTATCACATCCCATGGCAAGGGATTTTTTCAGCGCTTCAACAACGCGGTCAGGGCCAATCGAGAGGACGGTCAATTCGGCCTCTTCTCCCAGCTTTTCCCGCAGAAGAATAGCCTGTTCCACCGCATATTCATCGTATTCGTTCATACGGAAGGCAAGATCGGTTTCGTTATACCAGATTCCGGCAGCATCAGGTTTGAAGCGGGACTCCAGGTCCGGGACCTGTTTGATACAGACAAGCAGTTTCATAGTGGTATCTCCTATCTGTCGGGGCGATACTCGCATCGTCCTGGTTTAATCGCCTGATGGGTGCAGTGGATGGTCCTCTACGGTACAATTCTCTCGGCCACGATCTCGGCCAGGTCTCTGACCTGCAGAAGTCCTTCCGCCCCACCGGTTTTGATGCCATCTTCAAACATGGTCAGACAGAAGGGGCAATTGGACACCAGCAATGGTGCACCGGTATCAGTAGCCATTTTGACCCTGGCTTCGCTGATCTTGCTTCCCAGCTTCTCTTCGGCAATGATGCGTCCACCACCGGCGCTGCAGCAGAAGCTGTCGTAACCGTTCTTGTCCATTTCAGTGATTGCCCCGCCTGCATGCCTGAGAATGGCTCGCGGCTGGTCGATAATATCCATGTAGCGACCAAGATAGCAGGAATCGTGATACGTAAAGCTGAATGGTTCCGGTTCCAGCTTAAGCCTGCCGCTGTCCAGCAGGGTGTTGACGTAAGTGCTGTAATGTTCAACCGGAATGTTTAATCCGAGATCTTTATAGTCGCGTGCCAGGGTATTGAAGCAGTGCGGGCAGGTAGTGACAATTTTTTTGACATTGTATGCCGTGATCAGTCCGATATTTTCGTTTGCGGTCATTTGATAGAGGTATTCATTGCCGAGTTTCCTGACCGGTTCTCCGCAACACTTCTCTTCTTTGCCAAGGATGCCGACTTTCACACCGGCAGCGGTGCAGATTTTGATGAAATTTTTCGCGACCGCCTGGTTGCGCTTGTCAAACGAGGCATAGCAGCCAACGAAGTAGAGAATATCTACGTCGGAATCATGCTCCAACAGTGAGAGCTGCAAGCCATCAGCCCAGTCGCCTCGCGAGGCGTAAGCGAGTCCGAACGGGTTGCCGTTGACTTCAATATTGCTGACGGCGGTGCGAACCTCGTCTCCGGGGAAAGCACCCTCCATAAGTGTCAGGTTGCGTCTCATCTCCAGGATTTTGTTGACGTGTTCGATGTCGGCGGGACAGACATCCTGACATGCATAGCATGTGGTGCAGGCCCAGAGCGCATCCTGGCTGACTGTTTCGCTCAGGTTGCCACCGGGATTGCCCGCGGCCAGTTCTCCAATCTGTTTGACGATCTTCATCGGAGAAAGAGGTTTTTCGGTCGCGTACGCCGGACAGCGATCTTGGCAGCGCTTGCACGAGGTGCAGGCATCGGCATCGAAAATGTCTTTCCAGCTGAGGTCGCTGATGGTGGCGGCCCCGAATTGCTCGACCGAATCGTCTTCCAGATTGATGGTGGCTATGCTTCCTTTTGGTTCAAAGGGTGCCAGAAACGAGTTGATGCTGGTGGTGAAGATATGGCGCAGCTTGGTATAGGGAATGGCGCAGAAGAATCCCAGTACCAGAGCGAAATGAAACCACCATAATATTTTGTGGGTAACGAGCAGGGTCCCTGCGGATAGAGTGGTAAAGAGCTGGCCCGCCAGCAGGCCGCCGGGAGAGAAGCGGGCCAGGTCGGGGTTCTGCTGCAGCTCTGTAGCGGCCATTCGGGCTCCTTCGATCAGGAACCCGGTGATCAGGATCGCAAACAGCAGTTGCAGGACAATGTAGTCGTCCCTGACGATCTCCAACCCTTTGGGCTGGATGACGAATCTGCGGACAAACAGCCCTGCCAGCATGAATATGGCAAGGATTCCGGCTATATCCAACACCAACGAAAAGGCTTTGTAGAATTCACCGGAGAGGATGTTAACCTGCAGAAGAGGGGTGAAAAGGTCCGCCTGAAACATGACCATCATTGTACCGGCAAAGAGAACCAGGAAGCACCAGAAAAAAACAGAATGGAATACGCCGCCGTCGGTGACCCGGAAAACTTTAATCTGGCTGAATACTTCACCAATCATGCGCTTTACGCGTTCGTCATAGCGGTCGAAGCGGTCAAGTGCCCGACCCTGACGCCAGATCAGCAATCGCTGCCGGAATCCCCACACCATATATCCGAAGGCGGCAGCGGCCAGAATATACATCGGGATCACAACGCCATGGCCGACGTTCCAGTAAATTTGACGGGTAGCTTCCACGGCAACACCTCTTATAACTTGATACCTGCTGCATATGTATAATTTTACTTACCGCGCATATCAAGTATTAAAAATAGTCAGTCATTACGAAAGCAAGAGCATCAAGCCCTGCCCCGCCATACTCTTCCGGGAGATAGCTGCCAAGAAAGCCCATTTCGCCCATCTTGCGGACCAGCGCATCGGGAATCACAAGCTCTTCGTCAATTTTTATCGCAATCGGCTTTTGATCTCCTGCTCCACGAAATCACGCACCGCAGAGTGCAAAACTTTGTGGTCCTGGCTCAGTTCAAAATTCATCAGCTCCCCTCCGAAGTGGCATTTATTTACCTTTAAACTCAGCGGTACGCTTTTCGAGAAAAGCTCCCATTCCCTCTCGCTGGTCGCTTGTGGCAAACAGCACGCCGAACAGAGAAGCCTCGTAGCGGAACCCATCTTCTTTTGTCATGTTCAGCCCGTTGGTAATGGCATCCTTGGCATATGTAACCCCAAGCGCACCTTTGCCGACAATCTCCCGTGCAGTTGATACTGCCATCGGCAGCAGATCTCCCGGAGCACAGATCTCGTTTACGATCCCCCATGCGTGAGCCTGCGCGGCATTTATGATCCGCCCGGTAAAGATCAGTTCATTGGCCCTGTTTGGGCCGATCAAACGCGCCAGGTTCTGGGTGCCACCGAAACCGGGAATAATACCAAGACCAACCTCGGGAAAACCGAATTTGGCCTTTTCGGAGGCATAGATAAAGTCACAGGCAAGTGCCAGCTCTAGCCCCCCGCCGAGCGCATATCCATTGACTGCGGCAATGACCGGCGTGGTCATCTTGTTTATCAGCAGCATCAGACGCTGTCCCCTGCGGGCGAAATCATGGGCCTCATAAGCCGAAATTTCAGACATTTCCTTGATATCGGCCCCGGCAACAAAAGCCTTTTCACCCGCTCCGGTTACAATAATTACCCTCACAGCCGCATCAAGATCCAGCTCGTACAAAGCACACTCCAACTCGCGCACGACATCACTGTTGAGTGCATTCAGTACTTGCGGACGGTTGATCATCAGGGTCGTGATGCCATTACTTGTTTCTATCAACAAATTTTTGTATTCCACGATGCCTCCCTTAGTAGGTATAAAAGCCATGCTCCGATTTGTGCCCCATATACCCGGCATTCACCATCTTAACGTGGCTGACTCTGTAAAGGAATCATCGCTCGTGGCATGCCCCCGGATAACTTCTACCAGTTTCATGACCGGCGCCGGGTTAGTAAAGAACCCCGCCCAAAGACGGAGTTTTATGAGGCTCAATAAAAATGTTATAAAAAAACAATCCCGTCATCAATATCAGTTATTTTTTCGCCGCCTGTATTCGACACCGCAAACGTGTTTTCAATACCGATAACCCCTTTGCCGGGAAAGACGAATTTGGGCTCAATTGCAATAGTCTGCCCTGACTGCAACGGCACCTTGAAACCCTGGGCAAGCACCGGGAATTCATCCAGTTCCAACCCGACACCATGGCCGACAAAGCGCGCCTGTTCACCAGGCATCCCCATAAAATAAGCGCCAAACCCCTCTTTATCAGCAATTTCCACCGCCTGTAGAAAGAGCTCTTCACAGATTGCACCGGGCTTTAAGGAGCTCTGCAGATGCTTTTGAATTTCCAGCGAAAGATCGAATGCACGTTGCAGTTCCGGATCAAGAGTCCCAATCACGAAAATACGGGTCATATCAGTGATATAGCCATTAAACACGCCAGTATAATCAAGTAATACCGGTTCGTCTCTATTGATAAGCAGCGTTGACGCCCCCTGCGGTGACGCAGTAGAGAGCCCACACCCGGTTACGGCGCCATCGAAGAATCCGTGGGTAGCGGCGCCGGCAGAAACAGCCAGTCCCATGAAAAGCTCCTGGTTAAAAGCACGCATCCGAACATACCCTTCATTGCCGGCGATACGGAGCCGGTGCTCGAATTCCGCCGCGAGATCGAGCTCACGCATGCCGGCTTTGAGAAACTGCGGCACCTGCTTGAAAACAGAGCTGAGACAGACTCCGGAGACGCGCAGCTGTTCGAGCTCAAACGCCGATTTGACCGAACGCACTTCACGATTGGCAGAGGATATATCGACAAACTCGCATCCCGGCAGCAGTTTCGTATAGTAGTTAAGTTGCTGGACCGGGGCGACATCGAACGTAAAACCGATCTTCTGTACATTATCTCCAAACAGTGAGGTAAATTCCTTGCTCGACGGAAACGGCCTGATATCAGTCAGGACGCTCTCGACCATGGCACGTGACAGGCTCTTGCGCACCATAAGGAGCGGTTCACCGTTCGCCGGTATCCAGAGAGTTGAGTTCTGACGGGTACCTGAAAAATAGTACACATCAATCGGAAAGATAAACAGCGCGCCATCTACCTCCTTTGCCTTAAGTTGCGCCTGCATGGCAGTCACTCTCTGCATTGCTTCTGTATGTGTCAGCATGATCACATCTCCGCACTGTTACTGTTATCCGGTATCCAAACGAAACCGGCTATTGCCATTGATTAAAATAGGATATTTCTGACAATTGCTTGCGCGGCCGCGGTTTCGGTTCCTGATCGGGATACCCGAGCGGAGTTATGCCGACGATACGGATACCATCAGGAATGCCAAGTACGCGTTTGATTTTTTTCTCATCATACCATCCCATCCAGCAGGTCCCAAGCCCCAGAGCAAAGGCGGCCAGACAGAGATGTTCAAAAGCGATTGACACATCCGCGACGAAATAATCGATACCATTCTCGACTTCGGATTCTGCCGGGTTTCCACAGACGATGATCACTGCGGGTGCCGTAGCAATTGCCTTTTTGCCAGGGTTATCGTCGGGAAATGCCTCCAGAACCTTTGCCCGCATGTCTGCATCGGTCAGCACCAGAAAACGCCAGCATTGCATATTTTTCCAAGAAGGTGCCAAGCGGGCTGCATCCAGTATCTGCTCGATCTTTTCACGCTCGACCGGAGTATCCTTGTATTTTCTGATGCTGCGCCGATCACGAAAAACCTGAAAGATATCCATAGTCATCTCCTCTCATCTGCATATTTCTTCTGTATTTACCACCAACGTCATAAATACGTGGTGTAGGTCTTATTGTCAGCCCACAGGTTGCGATAAATGTTTATTCCAACAAGAGGAAATTCACCATTATGCTTTTATGTCCGAACAACATCGATTCATTCTGATTTTTTAGCTCTGGTACTGGATCTCCATCGCGCCCAGCTTCCCTTCCCGATGACTGAATTAACCCTTATCGTTCCAGAGAAAATTCCCAGGCACACCAGAATTCTTCAGGGTGATTATCAGGTGGACAGGCGATGCAGCGAGTTGCTATTCGCGAATCTACTGTTTTGGCGAACTCACTATATTCTACAATACCAACAGTTTTGCAGGGATGGTCAGCCAAACCCTTTCGTTTTCTGGTAGACTGCACCCGACAGTCAAGCATCCTGAATACAACACGCGTATCACTTTGTTCAATAAATTCCTGAAGATTAATACGAGCGTAAAAACGATGATTCAAACATTCAATCAGTGCCGGAATACCACCGCCAGGTTTTATTCCCAATCGTTCCATGATCCTTTTGGCTTCAATAACAGTAAAGTAGCTCCAAGCCTCCGTATCAGCCTCTACAGCGGCATCCATGCCATAGCGTTTCTCCACCGCCTGAAACCAGACACCATCATGCGCCAGCCAGTTTTTAGCATCATCAATAATGATTTTTATCAGATCCTCTTTGCTCAGCTTATATAGAAGCCTCACACCTTCATCACCTGTTCGCTCCGCACTTTTCAATATTACCCCACGACAGAATTATTCTACGCATTGTTTGTCGTGAGCGTACATCCCTTTTACGCTCATGTCAATAATATGCAAAACATGATTATATATTTATTAAGCATATTAGACTTGCAAAGAAAAGAATGGCGCACATGATTTAATTGCGAAACGATATGTTTCAATATCACCGTCGTATGTTTTCAAAACTGAATTTGTGCAATCTGTGATTGGAGGGATACCGTGACAGGCGTATGAAAAATCAAAATACCGGCAAAATAAAAACGGCATGGATCGCTCCATGCCGTTTTTGATTAATCTTTATTAGTAATATCTACAACTCCACACCAGGTAAGTTCAGAGGAAATTACAGATATGTTTAGTACTCTGTGTTTTGTTGAGACCTGCCTAATTAGCAGATTTAATTTCTTCTTCTACAAGTTCAATCAGAGAGACAGGCGCAGCATCACCTTGACGAATACCAAGTTTAATAATTCTGGTATAACCGCCGAGACGTTCCTTATAACGAGGAGCAATGGTTGAAAATAATTTCGAGACAACAGCTTTTTCACGGATAACCGAAGATGCCATACGCATTGAATGAAGATCACCACGTTTTCCAAGTGTTATCATCCGTTCTGCAACAACACGAATCTCTTTTGCCTTAGCATCTGTTGTGGTAATTTTACCATGATCTAAAAGAGACGTTACCATATTTCTAAACATAGCTTCACGATGGCTTGTCTTCCTGCCGAGTCTTCTACCAGCTTTATTGTGACGCATATATATAATTCCTTTCTAAGCTACACCAGATATGGGTTTTACTCTTCTTCTTTTTGCTCGCCACGTAAACGAATCATCAGTTCTGGATCAGGAAAACTATCTATTTTCATCCCGAAAGTCAGGCCCATATCTGAAAGAATATCTTTAATTTCATTTAGTGATTTTCTACCAAAGTTTTGAGTCTTCAACATTTCAGATTCAGATTTTGTGACAAGTTCACCGATAAGTTTAATACCGGCATTTTTAAGACAATTCGCTGAGCGTACAGACAATTCTAACTCATCAACAGTACGATAAAGATTTTCATTGACCTTGTCTTTATCTTCTTGAGATTCTTCATCAATCTGTGGTTCAAATTCTTCATCAAAATTTATGAATATTGAAAGCTGCTCTTTCAAAATTTTAGCAGAATATGCAACAGCATCTTCAGGCTTGACACTGCCGTCAGTCCATACTTCAAGATTAAGCTTATCATAATCGGTCATTTGACCAACACGAGCATTCGTAACAGAGAAGTTAACTTTTTTAATTGGTGTATAGATTGAGTCGATTGGAATAGTTCCTACCGGTGACTTCTCATCCCGATTACGGTCAGCAGACACATAGCCTTTACCCATTTTAACAGTCATCTCTACTTCAAGATTAGCATCTTTACCACAGGTGGCAATATAATGATCAGGATTCATGACTTCTACATTGTGACCAACTATTATATCGCCAGCAGTAATAATTCCAACACCTTTGTGCTTAAAGTGAACTGTGGCCTGATCTGAAGAATGTAGTTTAAGTCTGACACCCTTTAGATTCAAAATAATATCAGTTACATCTTCAGTAACGCCTTGAATAGCGGAGAATTCGTGTAATACACCTTTAATCCTCAAAGATGTGATTGCCGCACCTTGGATAGATGAAAGCAAAATTCGTCTGAGTGAATTACCCAATGTAGTACCAAAACCGCGTTCAAATGGTTCGGCGAAAAACTTACCGTATGTAGCTGTTAGAGTATCCTTTTCAACCTGTAGTTGCTTTGGTTTTATAAGATCCCGCCAGTTTTTATACATTGCTACCTCCTCCGGAAATAGAAACCCGGTCGTCGTTCGAAACTAAGATCAGCATCTTCCAGAAATTACTTCGAATAGAGCTCAACTATGAGCTGTTCCTGGATAGGAGTTGTGATATCCTCTCGAGTAGGTACACCTTTAAGGGTCCCTTTGAAGGAATCACGATCTAGCTCTAACCACTGTGGAATTCCACGTCGTACAACCGCTTCCAGAGCATCATTTATAGCAACAATTTTACGGCTTTTTTCACGCAACTCAATAACATCACCAGCCTTAAGCTGAATCGATGGAATATCAGCCTTTCTACCGTTAATTGTAAAATGGCCGTGACGCACAAGCTGGCGCGATTCAGAACGGGAAGTAGCAAAACCAAGACGATATGCAACATTGTCAAAACGCCGCTCAAGCAATGAAAGCAGATTCTCTCCAGTAACACCTTTCATCCGGTCAGCAGCCTGGAAGTAACTACGAAACTGTTTTTCAAGAATGCAATAAATACGACGAACCTTTTGCTTTTCACGGAGCTGAGTACCGTATGCAGAGACTTTCGACCTGCCCTGGCCATGTTGACCGGGAGGATAATTGCGGCGTTTAATCGCACACTTATCTGTATAGCAACGATCGCCTTTTAAAAATAATTCTGTGTTTTCTCTTCTGCACAAACGGCATGAAGGTCCTGTATATCGAGCCAATGAAAACCTCCTTAAAAGTTGTTACAACTAATATTAAACTCTTCTTCTTTTTGGCGGACGACAGCCGTTGTGAGGAATCGGAGTAACGTCTTTAATAAAACTAATGCTGAAACCGGCTGCCTGAAGAGCACGAAGAGCAGATTCACGGCCAGAACCAGGACCTTTAACATAAACTTCAACAGTCCTCATTCCATGCTCCTGCGCTTTTTTGGCACAATCTTCAGCAGCAATCTGAGCAGCAAAAGGAGTACTTTTACGCGAGCCTTTAAAACCTTTGGCTCCTGCCGTCGACCACGCAACAACATTTCCCACCGGGTCAGTGATTGTAATTATGGTGTTGTTAAAAGTAGCTTGAATGTGAGCCACACCATTTGAAATATTTTTACGTTCTTTTTTCTTACGAACTACCTTTTTTGATGGGCTTGCCATGCGTGTTCTCCAGAGCTAGTTTAAATTATTTCTTCTTACCGGCAACAGTACGAGCAGGACCTTTTCGTGTGCGTGCATTTGTTTTTGTACGCTGACCGTTGCACGGGAGACCTTTACGATGACGGAGTCCTCTGTAGCAACCAAGATCCATAAGGCGCTTTATGTTCATTGAAATCTCGCGGCGTAAATCGCCTTCAACTTTGCAATTACGATCAATTTCCTCACGAAGTCGAGCAACCTCTGCTTCAGTAAGTTTCTCAGTACGCGTGTCAGGGTTTATCTGACTAGCAGCAAGAATACGTTCAGCAGAAGAATTGCCTATACCGTAAATATACGTCAATGCAATAACTATGCGTTTGTTTTTTGGTAAATCAATACCTGAAATACGTGCCAATGGAAATACCCCCTTTAATAACTCATCCCTGACGTTGAGAATGCTTAGGGATGTCGCAGATAACACGCACAACACCCTTACGTTTGACTATTTTACATTTGTCACATATTTTTTTAACAGATGCACGTACTTTCATAATACTCCCCTTAAACGGAATATTTATTCATATCCGCGTTAATATTTCAGGTCCGTTTTCAGTAATTGCGACGGTATGTTCAAAATGAGCAGACAAACCACCATCACACGTTACGACTGTCCAATCATCATTCAAAACTTTCACTTCATGAGATTTCTCATTAATCATGGGTTCAATCGCAAGTACCATACCTGGTTTAAGCTTAACGCCACGCCCAGCTACGCCGTAATTAGGAATCTGCGGGTCTTCATGCAGGTTTTTACCTATGCCATGACCAACAAAATCTCGTACAACCGAATACCCTCTGAATTCAACATAACTTTGAACCGCAGAGGAAATATCACCTAAACTATTACCAGAAACGGCCATATCAATGGCAGCATATAAAGAGGCTTCAGTTACCGCTAACAATTTTTTTGCTGCATCTGATACATCGCCTACGGGAACAGTTATAGCAGCATCACCATAAAAGCCATCATAGACAACCCCGAAATCAAGACTGAGTATATCGCCTGATATCAACGGAATCTTGGTAGGTAATCCATGGACAACCTGATCATTCGGCGAACAGCATAAGGAGCTTGGATACTTGTGATAGCCTCGAAACGCGCACTTTGCATTACGTTTTTTAGCTTCCGATGATGCATACTGCTCAAGTTCATGTGTAGTAACACCCGGGCAGACTAACGAACGCAAGCCATTAAGAATCTCGGCTACAAAACGACAAGGAACTTTCATCCTGTCAATCTCGCGTCGAGATTTAAGAATGATCACTAGCACCACCTGCATCTATAATAGAGTTTATTTTTGACTGTATGTCACGAATAGACCCAGTACCAGAAACAGTAAAAAGAATGCCAAGATCTTGAAAATAATTCTTTAATGACGACGTTTGGTCTTCATACACTTTAAGTCGATTAATTACGGTGTTCTCTGAATCATCATCACGCTGCACAAGAATCGTACCGCAGGAATCACAAACGCCATCTCGTTGTGGCTTTTCAAACAGTATATGGAAGCCTTTACCGCATGCCGGGCAGGTTCTTCTACCCGATAACCTGCCAATAAGCTCCTGGTTGTCAACATCCAGTGAAATAACAAAGTCAATTTTCTTATCAATCGAATCCAACAAGGAGATAAGTGCATCCGCCTGAGGGATCGTGCGAGGAAAACCATCTAAAATAAAACCTGATGTACAATCATCCTGTAAAACACGCTCTTTAACTAACCCAAGGACAATGTCATCGGAAACAAGACCGCCTGCATCCATAACAGCCTTAGCCATAACACCAAGAGAAGTTTTAGCCTTTACAGCGGATCTTAACATATCTCCTGTTGATACTTGCGGAATACCATACCGCTCAACGATAAACTGAGCTTGAGTTCCCTTCCCGGATCCGGGAGGCCCAAAGAGAACAATATTCACGCCTAGCGTCTCCCCTTGATACGAACACCCTTAAGAAAGCCCTCATAGTTGCGAGTAATGAGATGCGACTCAATCTGAGAGACCGTATCCATCCCAACACCCACAGCAATCAAAAGCGCAGTACCACCAAAATAAAAAGGAAGATTGAACTTTCCGATTAGAATTGAAGGCAAAACGCATACTATTGAAATATAAACAGCCCCGGCAAAAGTAAGCCTGGTAAGAACTGTATCAATAAAATCAGAGGTCTCCTTCCCTGGACGAATTCCAGGAATATAACCACCCTGCTTTTTAATGTTTTCGGCAACATCAATAGGATTAAAAGTCACAGCCGTATAGAAATAACAGAAGAAAACGATAAAAGCAACGAAAAAGATATTATATACTAAATGCCCTGGAGACAAACTCTTCGCTGCATTCTGAATCCAGGGGACATTAATGAAATTTGCAATAGTGGCAGGAAACATTATAATCGATGAAGCAAATATGGGAGGAATTACGCCTGCCATATTAATTTTTAACGGTAAATGCGAAGTCTGCGCATTAAATGTTTTAAGACCAACCACTCTCTTGGCATAATGAATAGATAAACGCCGTTGCCCCCGTTCTACAAAAACAATAGCTGTAATAACAGCAAACATGATAGCCAGGATAAAGACTAGTACAAAAAATGAAAGCTGACCGGCATTCATAAGCTTGAAAGTGTTATTAAGTGCAGAAGGAATATTAACAACGATACCAGCAAAGATAATCAAAGAAATACCATTACCGATACCCTTCTCTGACATTTGCTCACCAAGCCACATGACAAAAGCAGTGCCAGCAGTTAGCGTAATAACAGTTAAAACCCTGAAACCCCATCCCGGACTTGGCACTACCAGTTCACCAGCAGGCCCACGCATGCTCTCAAGGCCGACCGCGACACCAAGACCTTGTACAACACTCAAAAGCACAGTACCATACCGCGTGTACTGAACAATTTTCTTACGGCCTGCTTCACCTTCTTTTGACAATTTCTCAATTGCGGGGACGACTACAGTAAGAAGTTGAAAAATGATTGATGAAGAAATATATGGCATAATGCCAAGTGCAAAGACAGTCAAGCGAGCCAAGGCACCACCAGAAAACATATCAAACAGGCCCAACAATGACCCTTGAGATTTAGCAAAGAAATGAGCTAATGCAATTCTATCAATTCCAGGAGTCGGTATGTGACAGCCCACACGATATACGGCAAGCATCCCTAAAGAAAACAAAACACGTTTTTTCAACTCAGGAATCTTGAATATATTCTGGAATGCTTCAAACACTATGCTATCTCCTCGACAGTCCCACCAGCAGCAATAATTTTATCTTTTGCAGACTGGCTAAATTTGTGTGCTGAAATATTTAGTGATTTAGTAATGTCTCCGTTGCCCAGAATTTTTACTGGAAAGCGGTCAGACTTAATTAAACCATTAGCGACAAGTGAGACAGAATTTATAATTGAACCTGATTCATAAATATCAAGCTGGTTGATGTTTACAAGCGAATATTCAGTACGATCAATCGGAGTAAATCCACGTTTTGGCAAACGACGCTGCAAAGGCATCTGGCCACCTTCAAAACCGGCTTTTATGCTCCCACCTGAACGGGCTTTCTGGCCTTTATGACCCTTTGTCGCAGTTTTACCGTGTCCCGAACCGGTACCACGGCCTATACGTTTTCTGTTTTTTGTCGACCCGGCAGAAGGTCTCAAATTATTAAGTTCCATGAAAGTCAACCCCTTTATCTATTCAACGGTCAATAGATGACCAACTTTATTGATCATTCCTCTGAGTTGCGGACTATCCTGGCGTTGTACTGTCTGATTAAGCTTAGACAGGCCCAGTCCGGCAACTACAGCACGATGTTTTTTAGGAGTACATATAGTACTTTTTATAAGTGTGATTTTAAGCAGACTACTCATAATTATTTCCCCACGTAATATAAATTATTCAGTAATTCCACGACGGGCAGCAATCTCTTCAGGAGTTTTAAGACGCTGCAATCCCTGAAAAGCTGCTTTTATTACGTTGTGTGGATTATTAGATCCTAAACATTTTGAGAGAATATTATTAATTCCAGCCGCCTCAAATATTGCGCGTGCTGCGCCACCAGCAATAACACCGGTACCAGCAGAAGCCGGTTTCATGAGGAGACGACCGGCTCCAAATTTACCCTCTATTTCAAATGGAATGGTCTGGTTCGAATTCACCGGGACTTTAATCAGGTTCTTTTTAGCCTGCTCAACGCCCTTCCTTATTGCTTCGGGGACTTCATTTGCTTTGCCAAGTCCGTATCCGACATAACCGTTGCCGTCACCAACAACTATTAATGCGGAAAAACTAAAGCGGCGGCCGCCTTTGACAACCTTGGCAACTCGACTGATATGAACTACTCTGTCGTTAAGATTCAGTTCTGCTGGATTAATCCTACTCAAAGAAAACCTCCCGTACGCTTAAAAGTTCAACCCGGATTCGCGGGCTGAATCAGCGAGCGCTTTGATCCTGCCGTGATAGAGAAAACCGTTGCGGTCAAAAACTACAGAAGAAACACCTTTAGCAAGAGCAAGTCTGGCGACTTCTTTGCCTACAAGCGTGGCTGCAGTTATATTACCAGTATTAGATAGTTCTTGTGCAGCAGACGATAATGTCGATGCCGCAACAAGAGTCGTACCTGTTGTGTCGTCTATTAGTTGCGCATAAATATGTCGTGCACTTTTAAATACATTAAGTCGCGGACGTTCGGTTGTGCCACGTACTTTCTTCCTGACTCGAACCTGGCGTTTAAGTCGAGTAATTGTTTTAATAGCTGTCTTAGCCACAGAATCTCCTTATAAAGACTATTTCTTGCCGGTTTTTCCAGCTTTTCTCAGGATAGTCTCGTCAGCATATTTAATCCCTTTACCCTTGTAAGGTTCAGGGCTACGGAAAGATCTGATCTTCGCAGCGGTCTGACCTACCAGCTCCTTATCAAACCCTTTAACAGATAACTTTGTCATTTTTTCCACATCTACGGATATACCGTTAGGGATCGGAAAGATAACGGGGTGAGAATAACCGAGCGCAAGTACAAGGTCCTTACCTTTAACTTCAGCACGATAGCCGACACCATTAATTTCAAGATCTCTTTTGAATCCCGTGGTAACACCAACAACCATGTTATTGATAAGCGTACGCGTAAGACCATGAGCAGCACGTGCAGGAGTTGAATCATCACACCGCGTTACCTCAATGGTAGTATCACGAATATCAAGTAAAACTACAGGCATAATCTGGCGTGTTAAAGCCCCATTTGGGCCCTGGACCGACAGCACCGAATCGGTAAAAGAAATCTTTACACTCTTTGGTATCTCAATTGGCAATTTACCTATTCTAGACATCTAAAAGTACTCCTTGTCGCTATTATTACCAGACAGAGCAGATCAACTCACCACCAACACCAGATTTACGAGCGGCATTATCAGTAATGATACCCTTTGAAGTAGAAAGGATTGATATTCCAAGACCACTCTTCACCAATGGAATATCTTCAGACTTGACGTATACTCGACCACCCGGCTTGCTGATGCGTTTAATTTCATTAATAACGCTATCTTTTTCGTCAATATATTTTAAGTAAACGCGTAAAACACCCTGAAGATTATCAGAAATAACCTTATAGTTCTTAATAAAGCCTTCTTGCTTTAAAACGTTAGCAATACTGACTTTCATGTTGGATGATGGAATGTCAACTTTTTGATGCTTTACCATATTAGCATTTCTGATTCTGGTAAGCATGTCAGCAATTGGGTCTGTCATGGACATCGTGAATGTGCTCCTGTCTCTTAATCTATATGTGGCTTCTTATTACCAGCTCGATTTTATCACACCGGGAATCTGGCCAGACGAGGCATACTTGCGCAGGCAAATCCTGCACATCTCGAACTTGCGATAAAACGCTTTTGGACGACCGCATACCGGACAACGATTGTGCTGCCGAACCTTGAACTTGGGTGCACGCTGAGACTTTATAATCATTGATACTTTTGCCACGAAATCCTCCAGATATCTTAGTTCCTGAACGGCATGCCCAGGTACTTGAGAAGTGCTTTACCTTCTTCGTCTGTTTTAGCACTTGTTACAATCGTTATATTCATCCCTTTTGTTTTATCAACAGCATCATAGCTGATTTCAGGGAAAATGAGCTGATCTTTAACGCCGAGTGTATAATTACCTTTGCCGTCAAAAGCTTTCCCGGATACGCCCTTAAAGTCACGGACCCTGGCAAGCGATACATTAATCAAACGATCTAGAAATTCATACATACGATCACGTCGTAGAGTAACCATACAACCAATTGGCATACCTTCGCGAAGCTTAAAAGTAGCGATTGATTTTTTCGCTTTGGTAATCACCGATTTTTGGCCGGTGATCAAACCAAGCTCAGTCGTAGCAGAATCAAGTATTTTCACGTTCTGGATTGCTTCACCCAAACCCATATTAACAACTATCTTCGTGATTTGAGGAACTTCCATACAAGATTTGTAACTAAAGTCATTACGAAGCTTGGGAACGATTTCTGATGAATAAATATCTTTTAAACGAGACATTAGATAAATTCCTCCAAAGTATTTCTAAAGCGTTGTGCCACACTTAACACAAACGCGTTGTTTTTCGCCATTTTCTAAAAGCTTCTTGCTGGTCCTTACGGGTTTTGAACACTTAGAGCAGTATGGCATAACATTGGAGATATGAATCCGTGCTTCTTTCTCCTTAATTTCACCAGCTTCATTCCCTTTCGCTTTAACGTGGCGCTTAATCAAATTAAGACCCTCGACAATCACGCCATTTTTTTTAGGCAGCAACTGAAGAACTTTGCCCGTTTTGCTTTTTTCTTTACCGGCAATTACCATTACGGTGTCGCCCTTGTTTACATGAGGTTTAGTGACTTGCATCATCATTCTCCGATATTTTTATAGTACTTCCGGTGCAAGAGAAATTATTTTCATAAACTTTTTTGCACGTAATTCTCTGGCTACCGGACCGAAGATACGAGTACCAACCGGTTCCTTGGCATTATTAATGACAACACCTGAATTATCATCAAAACGGATATATGATCCGTCAGGGCGGCCTAAAGCCTTAGCAGTCCTTACGACAACAGCTTTAACCACATCGCCCTTTTTAACCTTTGAATTCGGCAGAGCTTCGCGAACAGAAGCAACTATGATATCGCCAACGCTTGCATATTTTCTTTTAGAGCCACCCAGAACTTTAATGCAAAATAACTTTTTTGCACCAGAGTTGTCGGCTACATCCAGTACTGTCTGCATCTGAATCATTAGATGTTACTCCCTATACTAAGAGATACTTTCAATTATCTGCTTAATGCTCCAGCGTTTATCTTTACTTAATGGGCGGCATTCAATAATTTGTACACGGTCGCCCACTTTAGAGGTGTTAAGTTCATCGTGAACCTTATATTTAACACTACGCTTAATATACTTGCTGTAGACGCTGTGCTTAACAAGACGGTCGACTTTTACTACAACAGTCTTCTCCATCTTATCGCTCACAACAACACCTACTTGAGTTTTTCTATGACCGCGTTCACTCATTTGGATACTCCCCCTGCCTTACTTTCGGTGAGAATGGTATTAATTCTGGCAATATTCTTACGAAGGTTCTTCAGTTTGGAAGTATTCTCAAGTCTGCCGGTATGAAGCTGAAACTTAAGATTAAAGAGTTCCTGCGTTGATTCAATCTTTTTCTTGGACAGCTCTGCAGCTGACATTACTCTAAGATCATTAGGCTTCATGGATATCTCCCCTGGAAATAAACTTGGTAGAAAGGGGTAGTTTATGGGCAGCCAATCTAAGAGCTTCACGTGCTATCTCTTCTGTCACGCCTTCCATTTCATATAGCACTACACCAGGCTTTATAACACATACCCAAGAATCCGGGGAGCCTTTTCCTTTACCCATCCTGGTTTCAGCTGGTTTAGCAGTAAGTGGCTTGTCTGGAAAAACACGTATCCATATTTTACCACCCCTTTTTATATAGCGGGTCATTGCAATACGAGCCGCTTCAATCTGCCGCGAATCTAGCCAGCCGCATTCAGTTGCTTGCAGACCGAATTCGCCAAAAGAGAGTTCAATCCCTCTACAGGGCTTACCGGACATACGGCCCTTCATCTGTTTTCTATGTTTTACCCGTTTCGGCATTAACATCGATACGTGCTCCTATTGTGCAATATAAAAATTACTTACCAGGCAGAATTTCGCCCTTGAAAATTAACACTTTGATTCCAATAAGGCCATATGTAGTTTTGGCTTCAGCAAAGCCGTAGTCAATATCAGCTCGCAAGGTATGTAAGGGAACCCTCCCCTCACGATACCACTCTGTACGAGACATTTCAGCACCGCCTAAACGTCCTGAACAGGTGATACGAATGCCTTTTGCACCAAATTTCAGAGTAGAAGTGACACTTTTTTTCATAGCTCTTCTGAAAGCTATACGTCGCTCCAACTGCAAAGCTACATTTTCAGCAACTAGTTGAGCATCCAACTCGGGCTTACGAACTTCATTTATAGTTATAAAGATCTCTTTAGTCGATATCTGAGCAAGTTCTTTTTTTATCGTCTCAACTTCAGACCCTTTCTTACCAATAATAAGACCCGGTCTTGCAGTAAAGATATTAATCTTGCACTTATTAGCAGCACGCTCAATTTCTATTTTAGAAACACCGGAGCTGTACAAGCGTTTTTTTAAGAATTTTCGAATAGCAAGGTCTTCATGCAGCAGCTTTGCATAGTCTGCTTCAGCATACCACTTTGAATCCCACGTTTTTGTAACACCGAGTCTGAAGCCTATCGGATTTATTTTTTGTCCCAACCTACACCTCCACGTAATAAAACTATTTCGAGTCTGAAAGGGTTACAGCAATATGACTAGTAGGCTTACGTATTTTGCTGGCACGCCCCATTGCACGAGGTACAAAACGCTTAAGTGCAGCACCACCATCAACATAAATTGTTTTTACAATCAAGCGGTCAACATCAGACACACCCTTTTGTTCTGCGTTTGAAACCGCAGACTTGAGTAGCTTAGATACAAGCTTGGCTGAAGGCTGGGGCATAAATTTTAAGATATTCAGTGCATCTTGAATTCCCTTCCCACGCACAAGATCAACTACCAGACGAGTTTTGCGTGGAGAAAGGCGTACAGATGAGAGTTTAGCGTTGGATTCCATTATAAGCTCCCTTACTACTTCTTGACTTTGCTCTTTTTATCAGCGGCATGGCCGTGAAATGTTCTTGTTGGAGCGAATTCACCCATTTTATGGCCAACCATGTTTTCTGTAACAAAAACTGGAATAAATTTTTTGCCATTATGAACCGCAAAACTACACCCGATGAAATCAGGACTGATCGTTGAACGGCGTGACCAAGTCTTAATAATTTTTTTGGAATTAGGACCTTCAGCCAGGACTTTCTTGTTCAGGTGGTCATCAATAAATGGACCTTTTTTTATCGAACGTGCCATAATATCTCAGCCTCTCAACGGATTATTTAGTGCGCTTTTTAACAATGAAGCGATCAGAAGTTTTGTTAGTACGAGTTTTATAACCTTTAGTCGGAATACCCCATGGAGTAACAGGATGACGTCCGCCTGAAGTGCGTCCTTCACCACCACCATGTGGATGATCAACCGGGTTCATGGCAACACCACGGACCTTGGGACGTTTTCCAAGCCAGCGCGTACGACCGGCTTTGCCGATGTTTATATTTTCATGATCAGTATTGCCAACCTGTCCGATGGTTGCATAACAATCCTGAAGGACAAGTCGAACTTCACCGGAAGGAAGCTTGACCTGTGAATACTTACCTTCTTTAGACATAAGCTGGGCAAAAGTTCCGGCGCTTCGGGCCAATTGTGCGCCTTTACCGATTTTAAGCTCAATATTGTGGATTACAGTACCAAGCGGAATTGAACGCAACGGTAAAGAATTACCAGGTTTAATATCTGCTTCAGGGCCGCTAATAATTACATCGCCGACTTTTAAATCAAGTGGAGCAAGAATATAACGTTTTTCACCATCAGCGTAATTCAAAAGCGCAATACGGGCGCTGCGGTTCGGATCATATTCAATACTAGCAACTGTAGCTGGAATACTACGTTTATCACGACGAAAATCGATAATACGATATTTCTGTTTGTGACCGCCACCTTGGTGGCGTGATGTAATACGACCATTGGAATTCCTGCCACCACTCTTTTTAAGAGACACAAGCAGGGATTTTTCAGGAGTAGTTTTAGTTATTTCATCGAACGTAGAGCATGTTTGATGCCTACGTCCAGCTGAAGTTGGATTATAGCTTTTGATTGCCATTGTGAACCCCAAACGTATTAGTTAGACTTCAAAGAAATCTATTGATTGCCCTTCCTGGAGAGTAACATAAGCTTTTTTCCAGTTTGAACGTTTACCAAAAGTTTTACCAGAACGTTTAACCTTGCCGGCAACAGTTACTGTACGAACACCAGCAACCTTGACTTTAAACAGATTCTCAACAGCCTGTTTAATCTCAATCTTGTTTGCTGATTTATCAACAACTATTGCGACAGTATTTGATGAATCAGATCCCAAAGACGTTTTTTCAGTTACATGTGGCTTTTTGATTACGGAGTAAATATTCATTTTTGCAATACTCCTTCAGTTGATTGTACAGAGCCCTGGGTAAAGATAATGTGCTTATATTTAAGCATGTCATGAATATTAAGGCCATCATGTTTCAGCATTTTTATATGGGGCACATTCCGGGCTGATAAAAACAGATTATTATTAAGATCATCTGTTACAATTAACGATTTACTGAGTTCAAATGTATTAAGAAAACCAACAAAGTCCTTGGTAGAAATCTTATCAAATTCTATTTTATCCAGAACCGTTATGTTATTTGTCTGCAGTTTATATGTGAGAACCGAACAGAGAGCAGCAGATCTGGCTTTCTTGTTCATACTAAGATTGTATATTTTGCGCTGGGGACCGAAGGCAACACCACCACCCGGGTATTGAGGCGCACGGCTGCAGCCCTGTCGAGCATTACCAGTACCTTTCTGCTTGAACGGCTTTTTACCCCCGCCACGGACAGCAGAACGATTCTTTACTGCGACAGTTCCAGCTCTACGATTAGCAAGTTGAATCCGAAGCGCCTGATGAATAAGACTCTCTCTTACTTCAACATCAAACACATCATCGGACAGTTGAACTTCACCGACCTGTTGTTTGTTCATATTATAAACTGCTATTGAAGGCATGACAAACTCCCGAAATACTAAGCTTTAACACTCGTTTTGATCGTAATAATTGAATTCTTGTGTCCAGGAACAGCGCCTTTTATCAAGAGGAGGTTATCAGCTGCATCAACACGTACAATTTTAAGACGCTGTACGGTTACTTTAACATTCCCCATCTGACCAGGCATTTTTTTGTTTTTAAAAACATGCGATGGAGTTGCAGATGCGCCAATCGATCCCGGCGCTCTATGAAAACGCGACCCATGAGATGCACGGCCACCTTTAAAGTTCCAGCGTTTAATTACGCCTTGGAAACCTTTACCGATACTCGTGCCGGTAACATCAATCACATCATCAACTGAAAACTCATTAACAGTGATTTCATCACCTACATTCATTGACTCAACCTGATCATTTCTGAATTCACGCAGATGCCTGAAAACACCATGACCGGATTTCGTACAGTGGCCGAGGTACGGTTTGTTGACGTTAGCAGCAGCGACCGATTCAAATCCGACCTGTACTGCTGAATATCCATCATTATCAGCAGTTTTTTTCTGAACGACATAACAAGGACCAGCCTGGATTACAGTTACCGGTACTCTTGTTCCGTCTTCAAGAAATATCTGAGTCATGCCCAGTTTTTTTCCGATGATACCTTTCATCATATTCAGTCCTATTCAGTCGTAGTAGCAGTTACAGTTTTATTTCAACATCAACGCCGGCAGATAAATCCAGCTTCATGAGGGCATCAACCGTCTGCTGTGTAGGGTCTAGTATATCAATCAAACGCTTATGGGTTCTGATTTCAAACTGGTCACGAGACTTCTTGTCAACATGAGGTCCACGCAGAACACAATATTTATTTATTACAGTCGGTAGTGGTATTGGTCCGGCAACACGTGCACCAGTTCTTTTTGCTGTATCGACTATTTCACCTACAGAAACATCAAGCAGTTTATGATCATATGCCTTAAGGCGAATTCTTATCTTCTGGCTCTGCATTGATAACCTCGTAACGTATCTTATTTATTCAATAATTGAAGCAACAACCCCGGCGCCGACAGTACGGCCACCTTCA
>JABBNX010000250.1 GCA_019352135.1 Pseudomonadota bacterium | reverse complement strand
ATTCCGATCCAAAGTCGATGTTTTCATATGCAGTTCCTCCTCCTTTGCGATATGAAAACAGTATAAACGGTAATTCAGTATTTTCCAAGTCCCTAACAATAGTGTCGTTGACATTTAATAGCTCCGAGAGCATCTACGGAAAGTTCCTCGTTAGCATGAGGCGTTTGCACAAACATAGGCTACTGCCCAAAAATGTCGAAAGACGCCAATAGGTATACCAGGTATTGCCGGATTAAGGTTCCACTTAATGTAGCTGGTTCTTGGTACGTTGGAAGTTATAACTTCGTTATCGTATGTATCCTGTTTTTCTGGGCTTGAACCTACGTTGTGCACTGTCGAAAACCTACGAGAGGGGATTCATCGCTTGTATTATTTTACGGCTACGATTTTCCTCGTGGCTGTTTTTATTTGGTGCAACATAAATTCAGGAAGGTGATGGTTTTCAAATTGGAAAGTCATAGTAGCGATTATACAATTGGTAAAGTTGGAATAAACACCTCCTTCGGTGCCTCCTGTCTCCACCCTGTCACGTTTACAAATTGCTGCAACACGAATTTTCAACCCACCACACCACCTTCGCCCCCGCCGCCATCGCATCGTCCGGTCCACCACACCTCCTGTCTTTCCTCTTGACAAAACACCTCGGAAGCGCTAGAAAAAAGGTTCTTCGGGATGTAGCGCAGCCTGGTAGCGCACCTGCTTCGGGAGCAGGGGGTCGCAAGTTCAATTCTTGTCATCCCGACCAGCTAATTCAGGCACTTACGAACTTTGTTTTGTAAGTGCCTTTTGTTTTACCAGATTTGGTATCCTTTCAGTATCCTTTGAGCGCTTTGCCTATGTCTTTTAATTACCTGAATTAGCTTGAAATGTAATGAGATAAGTTTGGAGTCAATATTCATCAGGAAACAACACCGTCGTTGCCGACCGGTCCCATTCTGTGATTATCCATAACTTTGGCAGTCTCTTTTTCATATAGACCGAAAACAGCCTATCCCCTTCTTGCAGTGCCAATTCATTCGCTACTCTGTCCTCATCGGAAACATCACCCCAGTCGCCAGCCATGTGACGTATAACTGACAGTCGAACATGACTGGCAAATTCTTCGTTGTTGGTCATCATATCATTTACGCCCCTGGTCATCACGACTTGTCCTGGATTGAATTTTTTCATGGATTGCTCCTTACCGACAGGTTACTGTTTTGGCATGGATGGTTGGCCTTAATCAGCAACCCCTCCATAATCCCGAACATAGCTGTTGGAAGCTCCTGAATAGTTTCTATGATCTTGTGATTGTCCCAGTAATACTTGACGCTCCCAGCCATGATACCTATTGCCGCAATCTCGATTCCATCCTGCATCGTTCTCTTTGTGGCAGCTTTTGTTTCTGAGCTGTCATCCGGGCAACCATCAGTCAGGATCAACATGATCTTTCGTGGTTCTGGTCGCTGCAATAACATGACGCGTCCCGCCCAGATTGCGGCATCAGTGGGAGTCCCGTCGAAAGGGTGATGGTTGAAGTTATCTGATTTAGGCTTCTTGCCGAAATCAACGAGCACGTTGACATCCGGTTCCTTATCCTTGCCGCTAAACTCCATGGAGCATATGGCAACGCCTTTCAAGCCGAACAGGGTAGTATGGAGAGAGAACGCAGCGGCATTGGCAATTTCATACCTGCCATTCATACTCCCTGATAAATCTAACAGCACAACGACAGCGGTATTTACCACTTTGGCTTCAGTCTTTTTTTTGAAAATTCGGGGATCGCCGGTTGCCATTCTGACCAAGCGCCCATTAGCGAGTTTCCTACCGGAAAGTCCGAAGGATTTCGGCTGCATTTTTATGGACTGCAGCATCCCCATCATCTGAGCCCGCATCCGAGATGCCGCCGAAATAGCCTCCACCTCGTCCAGTTTTCCATAGTTGCCTTTCAGTCTCCCAATGTCGGGTAACATGGGGATGCCTGCCAGTTCACTAATGGGGGTACTCTCTGCAATGTCGTCCAGTTCAGACTGGATCAATGCAGAAAGATCACCGTAGCCGGTCTTATTCTTCAGCATCTCTGCGATTTCTTCCGGAGTAGGACGCTTCCCGCCACCTTTACCAGCGCCGTTACCACCTGACCCTGAAGCTTGATTACCTTCATCTTGCTTTTGCTGCGGGTCATCGGATTTCGTTGACTGTTTTTTGCCAGTCCCGTTTCCTTTCCCTTTCTGACTTTGCTGCTGCTGCACTTCCTGAGAGCTTGCCTGTTGCTGTTGCTTCTGCTGTGACGGCGGATTTATGAGCAGATCAATGAGCTTTTGCGACATTACAATCGCGTCTCCGGTGCTTCGGAGCTTGGGAATGTCCTTGATGATTGCATCAACATCGTCAATGAACTCTTGCCCAAAGGCGTCATCCATCATTTCATTACAGAGAGCTTCGAGCGGAAGAATTGATTTGTGCTTTAACACCCTGCCAAACCCATATGCCATAACCTTACCGAGCAGGGCATGGGCCAGATTTGCCGGTTCAAGACTGCCCTTGTTGACGTAGTGCGTGGTAACCGCTTCCAAGTTAAAGCACGTTCCCGGTCTCGCCTTGATGGTTTCCTTATCAACACGGACATCCTCGATAACGTTCATCATGTCACCGAGCAGTCCGTCCGGTCTGCCGCCTTTGGTGTAGTTCTTGTGACCAATTTCATGAAAAACCAGTCCCGTAGCTAACATGCGCCCGAGTGGAGTTGACGGCATCCGTGCAATATTGATATGGGAACCATCCGGCTTGCAGTAGGAGCCGTCACCACCCACTGTTATCTTTATATTTGCGTCTTTGCTTAACGTCATAGCAAGTCCCGCAAGCTCCTGATCTTGTATCATTGAATTCTCCTTGTAGAATATAGTCGTGGACTGAAATTACTTTGTTGTGATAGAAAAAGTGCCCTAACTTATCAGCATTGAAAGAATTACTTGATGCATCTGGCGATGACGAATACTAAGCTCCATACTGCTCAAAAATATGGAGCGTTACCAAAGAGCTATTGAATGGTAGAAACGCGTAATTGCACTTACGGAGAGTTAATAATGACAAGATCTGATTTGATTGAACAGTTGGCAGAACGTAAGGGATTGAGCATTAATACTGCTGAAGCGGTAATTCATGAAATTATTGGCAGTATGTCCGAAACACTCATTGCCGGTAACAGAATCGAAATCAGAGGTTTTGGTAGTTTTGAAATCCGTGAGTATGAGGGTCACACTGGCAGGAACCCAAAAACTGGTCTGGAAGTTATCGTCAAGCCTAAGAAATTGCCCTTCTTTAAGACTGGTAAGGATCTCAAGGAACGTATCCTTGAGAGTGGAAACTAGAAATCCCAGGTTATCGGTGCGACTTTGCCGGTATTCTGAATGACCACCATTTCTTGTGGCACTACTTCCAGAGCTTCTTCACTGATTTCATCCTCGCTTTCCGATTCCTGTTCATCTGAGACTGCACGTCCCATATTGGCAAGCTGTCTTCCCACCAGTCCGGCAACCATATTCAGGTCAGTACCTTTAATAGGGCCTTTCTCCGGAAGCTTTTTCAACGTGTCGTCGATGACCTGAATGGTTTCAGCAATAGATGGTTCAAGAAACAGCAGCCCTGCCAGCTTTTCACGAATGGCCTTGATAGGCCTGAGCGTTTTGTGCGTAATCTCCTGTTTGCCGACAAATGAGTTCTCATAAGTCTGACGGGCGACTACACGGACTTCGTGACAGAGCTGCCCATACAGGCTGTCCACCTCTTCATCGAGTCCATTC
>JABBNX010000049.1 GCA_019352135.1 Pseudomonadota bacterium | reverse complement strand
GTTGCTTCAAAACCATTCAAAAATCTTCTTAAATGAGTTTTTACTACATGTTGTAACCCGATTCGGAATGCTGAGTCTGGTCAAGACCCATGATTTCATCTTCCTTGTCAACGCGCAGACCGATGGTCTTGTCGAGAACGAAGGCGATTATCAGTGTCACGATAAAAGCGTAGGCGCCGGCAGCCAGAACGGCTATCAGCTGAATCATCAGCTGTTTGGCATTTCCTGCCAGAAGGCCGGTGGCCCCGACCGTGGCAAATACGCCGGTAATAATAGCGCCGAAGGTACCGCCGATGCCATGTACGCCAAAGGCATCAAGTGAGTCGTCATATTTCAGTTTTGCTTTCAGCATAATGCCTCCGTAACAGATGAGACCGGCTGCAATGCCCATCACCAGTGCAGCTCCCGGCTGTACGAAGCCGGCGGCAGGAGTGATGACGACGAGTCCGGCGACAACACCGGAACCGAAACCAAGTGCGCTCGGCTTGCCGGAGTGGATCCATTCAGCGATCATCCAGGTAAGTCCTGCCGCAGCTGGGGCTATGGTAGTGGTGGCAAAGGCCAGACCGGCAAGACCACCGGCAGCATCAGAATTGTTTACGCCAACAATTGCTGAACCGGCATTGAAGCCAAACCAGCCGAACCAGAGCAGGCCGACCCCCAGAAGTGTCATGGGAAGATTGTGTGGTGGCATTCGTTCGTGCGGGAATCCATTGCGCTTGCCAAGGAAAACCAAAAATGCCAGGGCGGAAATACCTGATGACATATGGACCACGGTACCGCCGGCAAAATCCAGAGCTCCCAGCTTGAAAAGCCAGCCGTCAGTCATCCAGACCCAGTGGGCCAGTGGATCGTAGACCAGCGTAGTCCAGAGAAGAACGAACACGCAGTAGGCGGAAAATTTGACACGTTCTGCCATGGCACCGGAGATAAGTGCCACGGTGATCATGGCGAACATCGCCTGATACATGGCAAAAACCAGTTCGGGGATTGCGCCCGGTTCTTTGGCGTAGTTCTGGAAAAGGGTATAATCGACAACTCCGTTTGCAGCATCTTTCATGACGATCAAGCCGTTCAGCATTACCTTGCTGAAGTCACCGACAAGACCCATATGTCCCATGTCTCCACCGAAAGCGAGCGAATAGCCGACAATGGTCCACTGAACGCCAACAATACCCATGGCGACGAGTGAATGCATGAACGTAGAAAGCACGTTCTTCTGCCGGACCATACCGCCATAAAACAGTGCCAGACCGGGGATCATCAACAGTACCAGTGCTGATGAAATCAGCATCCAGGCGGTGTCGCCGGTATTCAAAACCGGTTTGACATCCGGCGGCGTGGCTGCGGCGGGGGCCGGAGCCGCCGCCACGGCCGGCTTGGCGGCATCAACGGCAGGGGTTGACGTTGCAGAGGCAGCCGGTGCGGTCACGGCAGGAGCTGCAGGTTTTGCTTCGTCGGCCATAACCGCGAGTGGCGTTAGAAACGCGAATACCACAAGGATTACGAACGCGAACAGAAACTGACGGGTGATGGTGAAGCTGCAGGGTGGTGCACATAAGGCTTCATTACGCTTACGGGTAGAGATACAACTTTGTACCATGATAGACCTCCTATTTTTGTATCCACTGAGTGGAGTGTGTTTAAACTACGTAGTAGATATGCCTCGTTTTATTCCTGTTGATACATAACTCTTTATGTATATTTTCAGTTAGCACAGATTGTGCCATGTTTAAAAATGCTATAACATTAATATGTTAGCGTAATTTATCTGTGGTAACTATGTTAGATGCATGCACATGTTTCCAGCAACCGCTAAAAAAAACAGCAGTGTAAAACCGTGCAGGGTTTGCTGACCGCTCGGTTATAGAAGAGCAGGGTCATGACGACCTGACAAACGAGCCATTGCCGCGTTAATGCAGGAGTTTGTACTGTATGATGTATGCGAAGACGCCGGCAATATACCCTGTCAACGCCAATCCGCTGATTTTTTTTACGTACCAGATGAAATTGATTTTTTCCAGACTCATGGCAGCAATTCCGGCCGCTGAACCTATTATCAAAATGGAGCCGCCGGTGCCGGCACAGTAGGCCATAAATTCCCACAGAAAACTGTCGGGGGGGTATGCAGCCTGGCTGTACATCCCCATGGATGCGGCTACCAGTGGCACGTTGTCAATAACTGCACTTGCCAGGCCGATGATCGTCACGATAACGTCCTGGCGTCCCACCATTCTATCGAGCCATGCAGCCAGCGATGTCAAAATATGGCTATGTTCGAGGACGGCAACTGAAAGCAGTATTCCGATAAAAAAAACGACCGAACTCATATCGATTCTCATCAGAGCATTCGCAAGCGTCAGGTGCTCCTTTTCTTCCTCCTCTTTGTTTCGATGCACCAGCTCGCCGGCCAGCCAGAGTATACCGAGACCAAAGAGGATTCCCATGAAGGGGGGCAGGTGTGTCAGTGTCTTGAAAAGAGGGACTGTCACCAGAATTCCAATCCCCAGAAAAAACATGAAATTTTGTTCAAACTTAGTCGTTACATAGCGGCTATCGGTTTCATCAGGTTCGGGAACGATCACTTTTGTCCCCCGCAAGACATAACTTGTGACCGCCAGCGGTATAATCATATTTACCAGAGAAGGGATGAAAAGCCCTTTGATGATTGCTGTTGTACTGATTTGCCCGCCAATCCAGAGCATGGTTGTGGTCACATCACCAATCGGAGTCCAGGCGCCGCCCGCATTGGCGGCAATGACAATAATACCTGCAAAGAACATCCGGTCGTTCTTGCGATCCAGAAGTTTCCGCATCATCGAGATCATGACGATTGTGGTTGTGAGGTTATCAAGAACGGAACTGAGAAAAAAGGTGACGAAACCGACCAACCACAGTAACGACGTCAGGTTGGCGGTCTTGATGCGGGAGGTAATCACCTCGAATCCATTGTGCGCATCAACGACTTCAACGATGGTCATGGCCCCCATAAGGAAAAAAACTATCTGGGCGGTCGAGGCCAGGGAGACGTTCAACTGCTCTACGGCTCTGTTCGAATTGCCGTTCGCTACCGCATACACTGTCCATAAGAGACCGGAGCCAAGGAGTGCCGTGGCGGTTTTGTTTATTTTGAGCGGATGCTCCAAAGCGATTGCGGCGTAGATGATAACAAAAATAATAACAAGTGCGACGAGCATGCTGACTCCTTTACGGCTGAGACTTGCTGCAACTGCGTTCAAATGGTAACAAGCATCAATGTGTCAAATGAGGATGATGGAGAAGTAACTATAATGAATTAATAAACGTATGACCGTCATTGTCTTCTTTTCGGAAACAATGACGGTCATATGGTGGTAATGCAGCAGTGTCGCGGTTTTAATGTCTACAGACGTCTTTTATTCCTCTGACTTGTGGGAGTGATGACCTCCGCCAAGCGGCAGGTTACGAAGGTTGAAATCCGGGTATGCGTTAACAGCAACCTCGTAATGGTCGAGACCCTCCAATTCCTGATCCTTGGGAACGCGCAGACCTATGACCTTGTCGAGCACCTTGAAAAATACATACGAAATAACGAAGACATACACGATGTTTGTCAGGGTGCCGATGCATTGCGCATAGAACTGCCCGGAGTCACCATAGAAGAGACCGGTTACCGTGCCTTTGACGCCGTTCCAACCATCACCGTACGTGCCATCGGCAAAGAGACCCAGGGCGAGTACGCCCCATGCGCCATTGGTGCCATGCACCGAAATCGCACCGACTGGATCGTCGACTTTTAAAACATTTTCTACGAAGAAGATGCTTAAACAGCAGAGAATACCGCCGATAGCCCCGATGAGCACCGCAACTGGCGCGGTGACAAAGGCGCAAGGAGCGGTGATGGCGACCAGGCCGGCCAGCAGGCCGTTGGCGCTCATGGAAATGTCCGGCTTACCATAGCGCATCCACATGAAGACATAGGATGAAAATGCTCCGGCGGCTCCGGCCAGCATGGTATTGGTTGCGACTACTGCGATACGAAGATCGGTACCGGCCAGGGTGGAGCCCGCATTGAAGCCAAACCAGCCGAAGGCCAAAATAAAGCAGCCGACGATCGCCATCGGAATGTGATGGCCGGGGATCGGATTGGCTGAACCGTCCTTGTTAAACTTGCCGATACGTGGCCCAAGTACAATGGCTCCCGCCAAGGCACAGACCCCGCCGGTCAAATGAACGACAGATGAACCGGCAAAGTCAACATGGCCATGGCCAAGTCCAAAGTTACTACCCAATGTGGCAAGCCAGCCGCCGCCCCAGACCCAGTTGGCATACAGTGGATAGATGATACCCGAGACGAAGAAGCCGTAGACAAAGAACGATTTCATGTTCCAGCGTTCGGCCATGGAGCCGGTTGGTATCGTGGCGGTCGTGTCCATGAAGACCATCTGAAAGAGGAACAGAGCGAATATTGATGTATCGTACACTTTGCTGCCGAGAAAGAAACCGGTCGTGCCAAACAGGCCGAAATCTTTGTCGAAAAGGTGGATGGTAAATTCGCTGCTCAACGCTTTGGCTCCTCCAAGAGCCGGTATGCCGCCGACCCCGCCCATCTGGATGGCAAAACCACAGATCCAGTAGCCGAGAAGTCCAAGGGCATAGACCATGAAGTTCATGGCCATGGTGTGCCCTGCATTTTTGGCGCGGGTGAAGCCGGTCTCTGCCATGGCAAAGCCAGCTTGCATGAACATGACCAAGAAGCCACAAATCAGAGTCCAGACAAAATTGATGGAGATCTTGTTATGACCGACGACATCGGCCACCTTGGCGGCCAGTGGCTCGGTCTTGCCGAGCTTGTCAATTTCATCCTGCGTAGGAGCGTTGGCGGAGCCGCCGACGATATCGCTGGCAACACCGGTGTTGGCGCCGGTGGGGTCATTTTTGACTGCTGCAGCAGGCGTCGTAGTCGCAGCAGCTGGAGTGGAGACTGCCGGGGCCTCAGTTGTTGCTGAAGCAGCCGGCGCTGTGGTAGCGCCAGGTGCAGAAGCTGGCTTGTCTTCAGCAAGAAGTGGTACGGCGACCATCAGCACAATTGCCATGGCAATCATGATGCGGATTATTTTAAGGAAGTTGTTTTTCACGGGTAACTCCTTTCAAGAGTAATCTTTTTTGTAAGGGGCGCCGTTGCCGCTTATAGCAGAATATAATTAATTTATTTGTCTGGAATTAAAGGTCAGACTGCGTCGTTGCCACTTTCTCCGGTCCTGATCCTGACCGCTTCTTCAAGCGGAATGATAAATATCTTGCCGTCACCGATTCTGCCGGTTTTTGCGGTGTTCTGAATTGTTTCAACAACCTTGCTTACAAGTTCGTCGCTAACGGCAATTTCCATTTTGATTTTTGGAATAAAGTCCACGACATATTCAGCGCCCCGGTACAGCTCGGTATGCCCTTTCTGGCGGCCGAACCCTTTTACTTCGCTGACGGTTATCCCTTCAATACCGATGGCATTGAGGGCATCTTTCACTTCGTCAAGCTTGAATGGTTTGATAATTGCTTCGATAAGTTTCATTGTGCAGACCTCCTTGTTTGCGTTTATAGGGTAACTCGCTGAAAAGTCGGGGGCGGGAGGCATCCCACGCCGCCCCCGGATTGCAGGAGGAACAGCTAGAAATTGATGTCGAGTTGGGTGGTGAACGTTGGTTTGCCGCCGTAGAGAACTTCTTGGCCCGGGTTATAAACATCGACGCCGAGGAGAAGCGAAACGTTTTGAGTGAATGCCCAAGAACCTCCGACACTTACGGCACCAAAAGCGTTGTTGCCGCTCTGATAATCGACAGCAAGCCAGAGCTTGTCGGAAATTTCTGGCATACTGCGATCCCAGGAGGCCAGCACACCGGTATTTGTTTTTACTCCGAGACTTCTTTCGGCACCGTTGTAACCACCAACAGAAAGACGGCCGATTACGGGAAAGGTTTTGGCAATCAGTCCATACGCGATGTTTGCGGAGAGAGGATCGCTTGCGGTATTAATACCGAACATCCCGGCGGCAACAGCAGGCATGCCTTTAAAGAATGCGTCCTCAGGAATGCCAGCTTTAAAGTTTAAATATGCAGGGTGTTTTGACATAAGGCTTCCAGCGCCATCTCTATCAGCTTGGCCGCCATCTGTTAAAAAATCGACTCCGACCTCAACTTTGAATTTTTCGAGCGGCAGGATACCTGCTGTTACACCTACATCATAGCTATTTACACCTGCATTGGCGGCTGAAGAGAAACGGGTATAGTTATCAATGCTTATGTTCACTTCTTTGAAGCCCTTTACATCTGTCGAAGGAATCCAGATTTGTGTTGAAGGGGTTGCCATCGCCGTGCTGCTTGCCAGTGCTACAAGTGCTGCTGCTATCGCTAACATTTTTACACTTTTCATCATCATCTCCTTTTCATCGTTGATTTTGAACGGTGATAGATGAAAGCTTCCTTGGTTCCATCGCTGCACGTTCTGTTGAAGTTGACTGCTGTTGGCCACAACAATTCACATTATTGTACGTGTATGTAGTTTTCGTTCCCAACTTTAGCAGAGAACGTGCCAATAATAAAAACATACAATACTAGATAGTTATGCTTTTATTTGGTGTCATGGTGCCACAAATAAGGCAGCTGAAGTATATGAATGATTATAATTTAGGCACGTTTGTCCTGAAATTAAATCAGGAGCCGGATTGATAAGAGCAATTGCGTGGATGATTTTTTTAAGGTAGATTTAACTTTATACCGACCCACATCATGAAGAAGGAGGCGATGTATGGATCTTGTCGCGAAAACGAGTGAAGTACCCAATTTCGGGAAAAAGGTCGTATCAATCTCCGGCCGGGAGATTCTGCTGGTCAACGTTAAGGGGATGATTTATGCGGTTGAGAATGAGTGTCCTCACCAGGGGAGTCCGTTGAGTGCAGCTGTCGTCAAGGATGGCTATATTTCCTGCCCTCGACACGGCTATCGTTTCAGTCTGACCGATGGGCGGTGCGATGACCATCCGGAATATGTTCTTGCCACATTTCCGGTCCTGCTGAATGGTGATGATATTTCAGTTGATCTGGACTGATTTTTGGATCATCTGCTAATTGCTCTTCTTGTCGCCGGTTCCGGCCTGTTATCACTCGTTGCGGCCGGGCATGCGCTGCTTTTCAAGCGCGATTCCCGGTCGGCGCTCGTCTGGATCAGCCTCAATCTTTCTCTCCCGGTCCTTGGGCCTTTTTTGTACTGGTGTCTCGGCATCAACCGCATCTCCCGCCGTGCGCGAAGTTGGCAGGAAAGCGGCCGCAGAATCAGCGGCACCTCTATCTACCCGCCCAACGATATCCATCTGGATAGTGTCCTGCTTCCAGTCGCGGCATCTCATCTTCAGGATCTTCGTGTGCTGGGCAACCGCATCGTTACCACTGCTTTGAGGGGCGGCAATCGGATAGAGATGCTGGAAAATGGTGACAATGCCTATCCTGCCATGCTTGCCGCCATTCGCCGCGCGAAAAGAAGCATCAACCTCACCAGTTACATCTTTGATGCCGATGGCATCGGCGCCGATTTTGTCGGCCATCTTATCGAAGCTGCCGATCGAGGTGTGGCGGTGAGGATTATTATTGATGCACTCGGCGAAAAGTACAGCAAGGCTTCTCCTACCAAAGCCTTTAAAGGCACGCAGGTACATCTGGAACGCTACCTGCCGATGCGGCAAGGCGCCTATATCAATCTTCGCAATCATAGAAAACTTTTGATCATAGATGGGCGGGAAGCTTTTACCGGCGGCATGAATATCCGGGGAAAGCACGTTCTGGCAACAGCGGCTCCGGATGAGGTACTGCTTGATATCCAATTCTCGGTACATGGACCGGTTGTTGCCGACCTGCAACGCACTTTTCTTGAAGACTGGTTTTTTGTAACCGGTGAGCGTCTGGATGCACCACTTTTTTTCCCGCCAATTGATGCCCAGGGAAGTGCCGTTGTGCGTTGCATCAGCGACGGCCCCGACAAGGAGTTTCGCAAGCTGGAGCAACTTATAATGGGGGCGCTCTCTTGTGCGGACCGCACTGTCTGCATTATGACCCCCTACTTTATCCCTGACAGGTCTCTGATCTCGGCACTAGTAACGGCTAGTCTGCGTGGCGTTGATGTGCGGATAGTACTACCGGGATGTAACAATCTTCCTTTTGTCAAGTGGGCCTGCCAGTCTCTTTTGTGGGAACTTGTCGCCAGTGGTATCAGGGTTTATTACCAGCCGCCACCTTTTGTGCACACTAAACTCATGCTGATCGATGACGTATGGACCTTGATCGGATCGGCCAATCTTGATGCCCGCAGTCTGAGACTTAATTTTGAATTGAATTTAAGCGTGTATGATTCAGCTTTTGCCTCACGTGTGAGATCACATTTTGAACGTGCAATTATCCTGGCACAGGAAGTCACTATGGAAAAGCTGGAAAGCAGATCTCTGCCGATAAAACTGCGCGATAGTTTTTGCCACCTTTTTGCGCCGTACCTGTAAAAAAGACTAAAAGACTATTTTTATCCTCTTGACAAGTGAAAGTTTGGCTGGTATTACCATTCCATCAGCTTTTACTTTTTTTAAATTTAAGGAGAACTAACCAATGTGTCTTACAACTCTTGTAACTCAGCAAGCGCCAGATTTTACCGCCGAGGCGGTGATGCCAGACAATACCTTCGGTTCTATTACTCTCTCTGCACTTAAAGGGAAATATGCAATTCTGCTTTTCTATCCGCTTGACTTCACCTTTGTCTGTCCTTCCGAAATTCTGGCATTCAACAAAAAGATAGCTGAGTTCAAAACCAGGAATTGTGAAGTTATCGGTGTCTCAGTCGACTCGAAATTCACCCACCTTGCGTGGAAGAACACCGCTATTGAAAACGGCGGAATCGGCAACATCCAATTTCCGCTTGTTCAGGATCTTAACAAGGAAATCTCAAAATCCTACGGCATTCTCTCTGGTGGGTCAGTTGCTTTGCGTGGCCTGTTCCTGGTCGATCCTACCGGCACGGTCCGGCATTGCGTCATTAACGACCTGCCGCTGGGCAGAAACGTCGAAGAAGCCCTCCGGATGGTTGATGCCGTCCAGTTTTCGGATACACATGGAGAAGTGTGCCCCGCCAACTGGAAGCAGGGTGAAGAAGCTATGAAGCCAACCGCTGAGGGCGTAGCTTCGTATCTGGCCAAACATTCGAAATAAAGATTATTTTTAAAACCTCTTGACATTAAGAGGTCAACGTTTCTAATATATCAGAAATTGTAAAGGCAATGAAGAGGAGTAGTAACCATTTACGTGCTTTTCAGAGAGCCGGTGGCTGGTGCAAACCGGTAAGCAGTGTGGTGAACTCGCCTTGGAGCCGCTCTGGTGACAGGTAGTCAGAGTCGTGAGCCTGCGTTAAAGGCGTATGAAGGCCTGCTTTTTTAAGGCGAATTGGGTGGTACCGCGGATGGTTCAAAACCTCTGCCCCAAATATGGGGTGGAGGTTTTTTTTGTTCAGTAGATTAAAATTTTGTAAAATAAACAGTACGTCGCAGGACACAGAAAGGGGGAAAGACAATGGCAAAAGCAGCGAAGAAAGATGACCGCAAGATTATCAGAATTTTTGATACGACTCTGAGGGACGGGGAACAGGCACCAGGTAACAGCATGAACATTGAAGAAAAGCTGCGGATCGCCAAACAGCTGCAGAAGCTGAATGTTGATGTTATTGAGGCCGGTTTTCCCATTGCCTCCGAGGGGGACTTCGAAGCGGTTAAAAAAATAGCGCAGAGTATCAAAGGTCCTGAAATTGCGGGGCTGTGCCGTTCAAGCGAAAAAGATATTGATCGTGCCTGGGAAGCGCTTAAATATGCCGGTGAGAAGGGGCGAATTCATACGTTTATCGCCACCTCTGACATCCATATGAAATACAAGCTGCAGATGGAGCCGGCCAAAGTCCTCGCTTCAGCAATAAAGGCCGTCAAGCGTGCTGCTTCATATACCCCCAATGTTGAGTTCTCCTGCGAGGATGCCGTCCGCACGCGTTTGCCGTTCCTTGCCGAAGTTGTCGAGGCGGTCATCGCCGCCGGTGCAACGACAGTCAACATCCCCGATACGGTCGGTTACACGATTCCGTTTGAATATTTCAACATCATAAAATATCTCAAAGACACGGTGCCGAATATCGACAAGGCGATCATTTCGGTTCACTGTCATAACGATCTGGGGCTGTCGGTGGCCAACTCGATCGCTGCCATACAGGCGGGTGCCGGCCAGGTGGAGTGTACCATCAACGGCATCGGCGAGCGGGCAGGAAACTGTTCGCTGGAAGAGTTCGTCATGATCCTGAAAACCCGGGGCGACATTCTTCCCTTTGCAACCAACGTGGTAACTGAACAGCTAACGCCGGCCAGCCGGTTGTTAACCATGGTCACCGGCATTGCAGTGCAGCCGAATAAATCGATCGTCGGTGCGAATGCCTTTGCCCACGAGGCGGGGATCCACCAGCACGGGATGCTGATGGAAAAAACAACCTATGAAATAATGACTCCTGAATCGGTCGGCCTCTCGGCAAGTGCCATCGTGCTTGGTAAACATTCCGGGCATCACGCGCTGCGCAAACGTCTTGTTGAATTAGGTCACGACCTGGATGATGAAAAGTTCCAGCGCACCTTTGACCGGTTCAAGGAATTGGCCGATTTGAAAAAAGAAATTTTTGACGAAGATCTGGATGCAATTGTCTCTGATGAAGTCCGGGAAGAAGACCAGTACAAACTGGATCATGTCACCGTCACGTGCGGCTCGTTTGCGGTGGCAACGGCGACCGTGCAGATGGAAATTAACGGCGTCACCGTGCGTACCGCGGAACTTGGGGATGGACCGGTTGATTCAACCTTCAAGGCTATCAAAAAACTGACAAAGTCCAAGGCAAAGCTTACACAGTATAATGTCGGTTCTATTACCGGCGGCACTGATGCGCAGGGTGAAGTTACCGTGAGGGTAAGCGAAGGTGACCATACCGCCGTCGGCAAAGGAGCTTCAACCGATATTATTGTTGCATCGGCAAAAGCGTACATCCACGCGCTCAATCGCTTGAACAATAAACAAAAACGGCTGACAGACGCGGTCTGACTCGAGTGTCGGCCAGCCACGACGTTGCATAAAATGATAGGATAAAATTAAGGCCTGATGGGTAGTAACCTGTCAGGCCTTTGTTATAAGGGGGGTTATATCTTCACGGTCTTGTATAAAAAATTCTTGAATCGGAACAATTGGCGTTGTTCCTCTCCTTTTTCCAGGCCATCGGCAACAGCCTTAAGATAGTGCGCTACAGCCGGCAAAGTCTTGCCCGCCTTGGTGCGCGCTTTCTCAATGAGCAACCGCACCGTTTCGCGCGAAATATCGTTCCGCGAGAACGGCTCGTAAATATCCGACCAAAAATCACCACCTCCAGCAATCCTCGATAGTATTTCTCCTGCCACCTGGTCATCAAGATCATGAACAACCGATAGCTTTTGCCGCAGTTCCAGGCGTCCGGTCCCGGCGATGGCTTCCCTGATCGCTTCGCCCGTTATGAGGCTTTTTCGTCTGAAGAACAGGGCTCGCAACAAAATACTGCGCAGCTCACGGATGTTGCCATTGTAATTGTGGCGCTTGAGAATATCTTTTGCTTCTTCAGTCAGGTGCGGTGGCTGTTCCTCCGTCTCATTTTCGGCACGGTAGGTACGGTAAAGTTTACCCAGAAAATGGACCGAAAGATCAGGAATATCTTCGCGGCGCTCGTTCAGTGACGGCAGGCGTATGGAAAGTTCTGAGAGGCGGTGGTAGAGATCTTCGCGGAAGCGGCCCGAAGAGATCTCATCGGTCAGATTTTTATTAGTGGCTGCAACGAGCAGAACCCTGCTGTAGCGTTCGGTGTTTTCCCCGAGCCTCATGAAACCGCCATTGTCGAGAAAACGCAGCAGTTGCACCTGGGTCTTGGGATCGGCATCACCGATTTCATCCAGAAAGACGATGCCGCCGATGGTCTCTTCCAAAATTCCGCGCCGATCGGTATAGGCTCCGGTAAAAGCTCCTTTTTTGTGCCCAAACAGCTCTGAATAGGTTAAATCACCCGAATAAGCAGCTATGTTTGTTTTTTTTACCGGCAGTTCCCCGCTCGGGTTAATTGTGCGGCGATACAGTTCATTAAGTTTGTTGTACAGGTTATTAAAGAAGAATTCCTTGCCGGACCCGGTCTGGCCGGTCACCAGAATTGAGGGGAGGCCGATGGTCGCCTCCTGCAAAACATTGCGCGACCAGAATACGATTCGATTAAAAAGTGGTGGCGAAACGGTGTTGATAAAATCGACGATCTCCTGTGATTTTGGACTGTTGCCGATGATGTTACCCAGCCGGTACGAGGATACGTGGGGGTCCTTGTAGGCAACGTCGGTTGTGAGCCGATTGACTTCACCCTGAAGCCGCTCGATGCGCTGCAGATCGGATATGTGGCGTGCCGTCAAGGAGCCAATGACTTGTAATAAACGGCGATGCTCCTCACGGAAATAGTCGTACTGCAGTGAATTGAGGCAGATAACGGCAATAACTTCGTCGTCACAGATGATTGGCACGGCGATTTCGCTTTTCAGGAGGGCGCTCATTGAGCGGTGGAAGCCTTCACCCTGAAGTTCCGCCTCAACTCGAGGAGTTATTTTTGACTGCTTGGTAAATGCGACGAACCCAGTCAGGCTCCGTGATTCCTTTGGCAGTTCACTGCCGCCGACAACGAGAGGCGGAATATATTTTTTTAGCCACTCCTTATTTTTAGCACCAATAATGGTACCGTTCTCGTTCTCTACCACCAGCCACTTGGCGCCATCCCGTTCAACGACAACGGCGATGCTGCCGGTATCTGCGCCAATCAATTCGGTTGCCTTGGAAAGAACTCTGGTTAAAAATGGCTGCAGGCTTTCAGTCCTCTCATTCAGGAGATCACTGATTTCTGAAAGCACCCGGATTTCAAGATGTTCTCCGCCAACCTCACTGATGACCTTTTCAACCATTTCTGCATGGGTCTGCAGTAACCCCATTTCAAAATCATTGAACTGATACAATTCATGAGAGTAATAATTAAGCAGGCAGATAATACGGCGGGTTTCAGGATCAAAACGCGGCACAACGTAGAGCGAGCGAAGCTCCAGTGATTCAGTCAATGCCCGTTTTTGGAGGTTGTGCTGTGTTAAATCGGGGATAAAAAGCGGCTTTAACAGGCGGTCATCAGTAATCAGCCCCTGATCGTTGATATAATTGGAAATCAGCGACATACCTTTGCGAAGATCCAGGGCTCCCAGCAGGTCATATTCTTTTTTCAGATTTTCATCAGCGGAATAGCTGGCGATATTTTCCAGGGCACCTGCAACGCCGTCCTGATGGGTCGGCACCAGCACAGCCGCAAGAGAAACCTTCTCAATCAGTTTAACCGCAGATCGAACCATCATTCCGGCCGCCTCACGCGCCTTGAACTTCTCGAGATGCCGGGCCAGATGGACCTGCTGGTGGTATATCCTCGCCTGGTCAAGCGGCTCAGCAATAATATCGGCCAGTTCAGCCAGTTGAACTTTTATCGGGGTGCTCAACAGTGTCGCGGAGTTGTCGTGATCGACACAGAGTACTCCAATCGACTTTCCCGCACTGACAATCGGCATTACGTAGCTGGAACGGAACCTGAAGCGGACAGCATATTTGTGATCATCGGAGCTCTTGTTCGTGCCGGAGAGTTTGAAATCAAGTGGGAGCTGCCTGACAAACACGGTGGAAACGATCGCTTCCTTTGAAAATATCGGAAAGGTTGTCTCGACAAGCTCTTTTCCGAGTGGGCCGGTGGCATGGACACACGTGAGAGCCCCCCGGGTCAGGTCTTCCAGGTAGATACGGATTTGTTCGCTCCCCGACAGCTGCTTGGCGTTTTCGGTTAGAGCATACAGCAGCTCTCCGAGATTTTCTTTGCCGTAGACAGCAATGGCAGCCTGGAAATCTTTAAAACGTGATGTGACCGGCATGGCGCCCCCTGCGATATTTTACAACCAGATAGCCAAAGCATGCGCGGCGATATAATTTCACTCAACAGCCGCTGGAAATCTTTCTGGTGAACTAAATGAGAGCACGTATGAGTATAAAATATACACAACAGAAATGTAGCGCGGGAGGTGAGTCAGGTCAAGGAGGAAGTGAAAATGCTGCAGATGCTCCGTTCGGGCGGCGGAGCCGGTGTCACCCTTTGAGTGCGTTCAACATCTTATCGGCTACATCCTTGCCGCTGATATTGTAGGAACCTGCTGCCAACTGTTGCCGGATGATGTTCAGTCGTTCCCGATGGGCTTCATCGTCGGCCAGTTGAGTGGCGACTGGAGAGATGGTTACAGAGGCAGAGGGTGTTTCAGAAATTGCCTGATTCACGAGGTTAGCTTCAGGTTGTGCAGCAGGCTTGGTCTCTGTCCGGTTTAACAATGCCATATAATTTGATACTCGATCATCTATTTTCATAACGGGCTCCGGTACCACGTAGGATGGTACATTGTTTTCTCTGCTTTCAGGGGTAAAAGGGCTGTATTGAAGCTCGCACCCTGTCCACAGGCTCGGCCAATTCTTTGTACTCAATATTCTCATCGGAAAACGTGCAATAAAACTTTAGTACATTAGAATGTAATTATCTGTGTTTTTTGCAGTAGTGGATAGGTGCTGTTTGTTTTGCAGAAATGATGAGGTAATTGAATATAATCCCGCTTCCTGGGGCTTCTGTGGTGTTGTTACGGCGAGGTCGCGGTAATGCAGGTGGAAAGTCAGCTGAGTCCTTTCCTGATCTGGTAGAGTTCTGTGATGTCCAAACCGTTTTTCTCGTAATATTCCCGTTCCAGTTCTTCAACATAAAACCGGTCAAGTCCGGAGTTCTCAAGAAAGTCCTCCCGCAGCCCGACGTTGCGTTCTGCAATAATCTGCGGCAACAGTGAATGCAGGTATATGGCCTCTTTTTTGATGGTAAAGATGGTTTCGTTGAAAAGATGATCAGGGATATCGCTGCTGATACGTTTCTTTGTTTTCAACTCTTCGACAATTTCCCGTCGCAATGCCTCCTGATCAGCCTTTGTGGTAAACTTTGAGTAAAAATTTCTTATGCGGTCACGCACATGTTCAAGGAGAACAATCGCAATTCTTTCTTCCTGATCGATATCGGTTAATTGACGGTGCAAGCTCTCAATTGATGATTGTCCCGCCTCAATTGCAGCCAGCCCGTCCATGAGAGTTTTAACCTTGCGCCGCCCAAAATTGCCGAGATAGGCATTTGAGAACAGCTCCCGGATAAACAGTTCATGAAAACAGTTTTCGTGCAGGTTGTCGAAGGCCGCCTTGTGCTCCAGCAAGCCACGCAGCATCTCTTCATTAATCCGCACGGTTTCCATGAAGGCCAGTTGGCTGATCAGGTTTGAAACGGTGTCAAAACGATCAAGATACGTTATTACATACGAGAAACCATCCAGCAGCGATGAGTCGGCCCCATCCCGGATTTTTTCATCACATTCCTTGCTGGCATCCAGCATCAACTGATCGTAGGCGTGATCCCGGTTATCCATCGCCTTTTTCTTGCCCTGGATCAGCTTGAGCATATCATCCCGGTCGATACGGCTCTCAATATTGATCTCCCGGAAAAAAATCCCCTCCAGTATTTCTCGAGTTGCGGCAATATAATCCGGTTCATGGTCGTCTTTGAGATTGCGCCCTTTTTTGAGCATCTCATCCAGCGTATAAAACAGTGCCCCCGGAATTTTGTTGCGGACCGACAATGTTTTCAGACGAGTCAAGCGAGCGTTGTCGAGGTTGCTGATCTCGTTTTTGGCGTTGCATGCCAGCAGGATGTTGCGGTATTCATCGACAATTCTCTTGTTAGCCGGACTGCGGTACATGGCATCGATTCTGATGCGTTCCTGCTGGTAGCGGTCAATTTTATATTTTGTAGCGACAGCTACCAGGCTGCTGAAATCCTCATCAGATATTTTTTTGTTTTTGAAATAGAAGCTGCGGAAAAGGTCGCGATATTCACGATGGTGGCGGTTGATCAGTTTGATTACAAATAGCTGGGTTGATTCGTCTTTCAATAACGGGTACAGCTCGGAAATAAGAATATCGTCACGCTCGTCACCAACAGCTTCCGAGCGTTTGATACTTTTACCTATTCGTTTGACCAGCTCTTCCTGCTGATTTTTTAATTTACGCGACAACAGATTGGAGTGAACAAAGAAAAAATAGTTACAGACCGCATTCCCTTCGAAAAAGATGGTGTCATATGTTTCAGAGCCTGATGTACGGTCGCTGAAACGGACGGTGCCATCTTCGTCGGAGTGAACCCCGTACATAACCAGACGGTTGATGATTTCCGGTTTGGCAAGATCGGATGCCGGCTGATCTACTCCAAACATATATTCGCAAAAATTGCCACCGTTGCCCTGGTAGCTGATTCCCCCCGGTGAAAGGATCATTTCGTTGCCGGGAGAGAATATGCGCAGCTGGTCCTCTTCCTGGACGATGTTAAAGAAGTAGCGCTGGTAGGCATCATTGCCGGCCACCATGACAAAATACTCTGTCTGCTCTCCCATCAAGCCGTGCAGCCGAATGTCCTTATGCATCTCGTTTCTCCTTGCCGTTACAACAGCTCGAACTCCATGCTGTCATATGCCAGTTCAAATCCGGGTGGTAGCTTGTGCCCCTCCGCGTATGCGATCTGATGGGTAAGATGGGTCAGGATTGTGCGGGGAACTTTTAACTGCCGTGCTGCTGTAATTGCGCCCTGAATATTGAAGTGGAATGGATGTTCAGTCCAGCGCAGGCCGTCAATGACCAACAGTTCCAAGCCTTGCAGCAGTTCCACTGACGGGTCCGGAATAGAGCTGCAGTCGGTCAAGTAAGCAAAATCCCCGATTCGGTAGCCATATGAGATGGTCCTGCCGTGCAGCAGCGGTATCGGAGTAATAACCTGGCCGAACAGTTCAAAAGGAGCATCAATTTCGTGAGCAGCCAGTAATGGTGAATAACCGGAACCCTCGTGCTCATTAAATATGTAGCTGAAGCCGCTCTGTAATATTCCGAGTGTTGCTCTGGACGCAAAGCAGGGTATAATTTCTTTGTGGAGAAAATGAAACCCGCGCAGGTCATCAATGCCATTGACATGATCAGCATGGGCGTGGGTGAATAGGACGGCATCAATGCGGCGGATATGCTGTCGCAGGGCCTGCTCTCTCAAATCGGTAGAGGTATCAACCAGAATGGTATGATCATTGTAACAAATCAAAAGGGATGCACGCGTACGCTTGTCCCGGGAGGCACCTGAGATGCAGACCGGACAGTCGCAACCCACCATGGGAACCCCTGTGGAAGTGCCACACCCCAAAATAGTGATCTTCATACTGGTCAACTTTCTCGTAAAGTTGCTCGAAAATAGCAGAATCAGTTCATGCAGGCAAGATGGTTTTGGGATCGGTTGTGCCTGTCTGAACCGGGAGAAAAGAACAGCTTCAGTGAGGCCAAACGGGAGTGCCTGCCATCATGGAAGGACCGGATTACTGCCCGGTGCAAGCGTTTCCACGCCGTCATTGATGTACTGTAACGAGTATTTTACGTAGTTGCCGGGCGACTTCTTCAGCCAGGCGATTTCGTCCGTGGTCAAGTCGCGTTTGTATTTGGCTGGCGCGCCGACCCAGAGAGTGTGTGGTGGGATGACAGTCCCTTCGGTGACCAATGCTCGTGCACCTACCAGCGCTCCTTCGCCGACGACGGCATGGTCCATCACCATGGCCTGCATTCCGATAAAACAGCCATTCTGCAAAGTGCAGCCATGCAGGGTTACGCTGTGGCCAATAGTGACGTCATCGCCGATAATCAATGGTGCCCCGGGATCATCAGCATGTTTTTTGTGGGTGACGTGCAACATGGAGAGGTCCTGTACGTTACTGCGGTCACCGATGCGGATATGGTTGACGTCACCGCGCACAACGCAGTTGTACCAGACACTTGATTGCGCTCCAATCACAACATCGCCGATTATTACGGCGGTTTCGGCAATAAATGCGGTTGGATCAATGGCGGGGTGAATGTCTTGAAAAACTTTGATCATGGCTGTAGTCCCTCAAAAGAAATGGTTGCTGAATCGCTGAAGTATAGCCGCTTGCCGATGAATTGGCAATCATGACGTTTCCACTGGGGAATGACGATTAAACTACTTGTTGCCGCGCCCTATTTTTGCTATGTTACAAAACAATTTTACCAATAAGGGGCTAAGCCATAACATGAAATTCACCAAGATGCAGGGTGCCGGAAATGACTATGTCTATGTGAACTGTTTTGAGGAAACTGTTGCCGACCCGCAGCAAACCGCGATACAGGTTTCAAACCGCAACTTCGGGATCGGTTCCGACGGATTGATCCTGATCATGCCATCGGAGACGGCTGATGTCCGGATGCGGATGTTCAACTCTGACGGTTCCGAGTCGGAGATGTGCGGCAACGGTATTCGTTGTGTTGCCAAATATGCATACGATCACGGCCTTGTAACAAAGACCGAAATAACTGCAGAAACCGGCAACGGTATTCTGACGCTGCAATTATTTCCCGGAAGCGACGGGAATATCGAAAAAGTGCGGGTCAACATGGGGCTGCCGCGTTTAACGCGTGCCGAAATCCCCATGAAAGGTGATCCAAATTCAAAAGTGGTTGCGGAAGAGTTGACCGTATTGGACAAGACCTTCAAAATTACGTGCGCTTCGATGGGTAATCCGCACTGCGTCATTTTTGTCGATGATGTTGCCGGTTTTCCGGTCGCAACCTATGGACCGCTGATAGAAAATCATGAACTCTTCCCCCGCCGCACGAATGTAGAATTTATCCAGGTCATTTCACGCACTGAAATTCGTCAGCGGACCTGGGAGCGGGGTGCCGGTGAAACACTGGCCTGCGGAACCGGCTCCAGCGCAGCGACTGCAGCGTGCGTACTGAACAATCTGACGGAGAAATGCATTCTTAACCATTTGTCCGGAGGCGATCTGGAGATGGAATGGGCTGCTGATGGCTGCATCTATATGACCGGCCCGGCGGTAGAGGTATTCAGCGGAGAAATCTGAAATCAATTTTGAATTTTTAATAGCAGGTTCTTACATTGTACGATAGATCAAAAATTCATTAGAATACATTACAGGTCTTATGTCGCGTGCTATTTTTATCGTAAATCTATTTCTGGGGATAGTCATCATTGCCCTGCTGGCCGGGATTGCCACCGAGAGTCTCTCAACGCGACTCGGAAGTAAGTTTTCCCCCAAAGGTGCAACGACAGCCGCTCCCTCGTCTGCAGCCCCGCGCATGGAGGTGCTCTCTTTTTACGCCCCGATCCTGACTGACGGGCTGTTTGGAAAGGCAACCCAGGGGCCGCTGGTCCCGATCACAACTGCTTCGGCGTCGGCGCAGGCTGCTCCGGCAACCGCACCCTCTGAGCTGATGCTGCTTGGCACGGCTGTCGGATCATTTCGTGAAACCTTTGCGCTGGTTCGAAACGCGACAAAGCAGGAAGAGCGGGTATTCCGCCTTGGAGATATGGTCTTTGATGCCGGGCGTCTGGTAGAGGTTCGCAAGGAAAATGCTTTTATTGTCATTAATGGCAAGAAAGTCGAACTGCTGACACCCTTTACGCCGCCTCCCTCATCCTCACCCGCCCCCCCAGCGGCAGCGGGAACAGTGCAGCCGGGTGCAGCAGTGGCCAATCTGGGAGCAGGCAACTATGTTATAGATCAGCGGGCCCTGAACTCGGCTCTGGACAATCCTGCCCAGGCAATGAGTGATGCCCGACTGCTCCCCAGCCAGAAGGATGGCAAGGTCGAGGGCTTCCGGGTCTCGGAGGTCAAGCCGAATGGCGTATTCGGCATGATCGGCATTAAAAACGGCGACATTTTGCTGCGATTGAATGATTTTCCGATGGATTCGCCGGATAAGGCACTGCAGTCATTCATTGCACTCAAGGGGCAGAACCATCTGAAATTGGATATTATTCGCGACGGGCAGCCACAGACGCTCAACTACGATATACGGTAACGTTACCCTGCTCAGGAGGCACACTTGATACGATATATACTGCGAACATTTTGTACCGTTGCACTGATGGGGGCACTCTTTGTTTCCCCGGTTCTAGCCTCCGGCGGCAAAGGGGTCGTGCTGAATTTCAACGAGGTGGATATCTCCACCATGGTGAAGTTCATCAGTGACCTGACCGGTAAAAACTTTATCCTCGATGACAGGGTTAAGGGGAAAATATCGGTGTACTCTCCCTCGAAACTCACGATCGAAGAGGCATATAACGTCTTTGTCTCCGTGCTGGAATTGAAGGGCTTTACCGTCATCCAGAGCGGCAAGGTCGGCAAAATCGTCCCCTCTTCCATTGCCAAACAGTCGGGCTTCAGAGTGCTGCCTGAGGGGGCGCCGGCTCCGGTCAACGAGAATTATGTCGCTCAGGTTACCAAGCTGGAATATATCTCCGCTCAGGAAGCGGTGACGTTCTTGCAGCCGATGGTTTCCAAGGATGGCCATATATCGGCTTTTGGGCCGGGCAATCTGCTCCTGATGGTTGATTCAGCCATCAACATCCGCAAGCTGCACGCAATTCTGCAGACGATTGATACTGAACGCACCCGCGAGGGGCTCGAGATAATCTACCTCAAAAATGCCTCGGCCGAAAGTGCGGCAAAAATCGTGCAGCAATGGTTGAGTGGCTCCGAGGGAAAAACTGCCGCGCTGCCCGCTGCCGTGGGTGGGGGGAGTACGACAAGCGTTCTGGCTGATCAGCGCCTGAATGCCCTGCTGATTTTCGGCAACGAAATAACCAAGAAAGCGATTCGCGAACTGGTCGCAAAGCTGGATGTTACCCCCCCTGAAGCAAGCAGCAAAGTTAACGTCTATTTTCTCGAGAACACCGATGCGACTGAGATGGCAAAAGTTTTGGATGGCGTGGTCAAAGGGATCACCGCGCAGGCGGCGGCCTCCACGCCTGGCGCCACCTCCGCCGCACCGCAGGCATCCCCCTTCGATAGCGGCAAAGTCACCATTACTCCTGACAAAGTTTCCAACTCGCTCGTCATCATGGCATCTCCCACCGATTATGCAAATCTGGTGCAGGTAGTAAAAAAACTTGACCGGCGTAGCAGACAGGTTTTTGTGCAGGTGATAATCGCCGAGATTTCGCTGAATAAAACGCTGGATCTTGGTGTTCAAGCTGGTGCGTTTGCAGCAGGGGAACTCGGCAAGTATTTGCAGGGCGCCGCCATATATGACCCCTTTGGCGCTTTCGGCCAGATTCTCGGTTCTTCCACGGGCGGGACAACCGGAAGTGGAGTGGGAAGTTTGATCAGCAGTGCCCTGGGGGCCAATAACGCGACTCTTAATAAACCTGTCTCCGCCGTGGCGTTACTCCAGGCGCTGGACACCAACGGTCTGGTAAACGTGCTCTCCACCCCCACTATCCTGACTTCAGACAACAAGGAAGCGGAGATTACCGTAGGTGAGAACGTCCCATTGGTGGGTTCAACCACGCAGAGCACCTTCGGTACCACGCAATCAGTCGAACGCAAAGATGTCGGCATTAACCTCAAGATTAAGCCACAGATCAGCGAAGGTGATTATATTCGCCTTGATATCAACCAGGAGATTTCCGCGGTTGCCCCCAGCAAAGGTAATGCCGTTGACTTGGTCACCACCAAGCGTGCCGCCAAGACCAGTGTTGTTGTCAAGGATAATGAGACGGTGGTGATTGGCGGCCTGATCCAGGATCAGGAGAACGACACCGTGAGCAAGGTGCCCTTTCTGGGGGATATCCCCGGCTTGGGATGGCTTTTCAAAACCACGAGCAAGACGCACTCCAAGACGAATCTAATGATTCTGCTCATTCCGCATATTATCAAGGATAACAGAGACTTGACCAGTATCACCGATACGCAGCGGACCTCCTTCATCAAAGCGTCAAAAGAGTCCAAACCGATAGACGTGCAGAAGGAGATTTCCGGCAAATGAGTACCGGCATCGTGAGCGATCCTGATGAGTTGATGGCTGTTGCCGACAAGCTGGGAATTACCTGTCAGCTTGAAATCAAGAGTGATGAGGTTGAGACCAGTCTTCTTAATCATCTGCCGTTGACATTTGCACGATCCAACTCGATTCTACCGCTCAGTGACGTTGATGGTGTCGTCAGGGTTGCCATTTCCAGCGCCGCCGGGTTGCTGCAGCTAGACGAACTGCGCCTGCTGTTCGGAAAACAGATCGAAGCGGTACTGGTGCCTGCTTCGCTGTTGGCGGATGTCATCAACCATGTTTACGCCGGTGTCTCGGGGACTGCTCTCGATGTGCTGCAGGAGCTGCAGGGGGAAGACCTCTCTACCGTAGCCACTGAACTGAACAACCCAACGGATCTGCTTGATCTCTCCGATGAAGCCCCGGTTATCCGCCTGCTGAACTCGATTCTTTCGGAAGCGGTCAAAGAGCGGGTGAGCGATGTGCATATCGAACCGTATGAGCGGGATCTTCTCGTGCGCTTCCGCATTGACGGCATCCTCTACGAAAAGCTCTCCCCCCCCAAAATCATCCAGGACGCGCTGGTTTCGCGCATCAAGATTATGGCCGGTCTCAATATCGCCGAGAAGCGTCTGCCGCAGGATGGCCGCATCCGCGTACGGGTTGCCGGCCGTGATGTCGATATCCGCGTCTCGGTCATCCCGACCTATTATGGCGAGCGGGCGGTACTGCGTTTGCTGGACAAGAAGAAGGGGATCCTGTCGCTGGCTGATATCGGCCTGGGGGAACATGGTGTCCGGACACTGGAGCGGATGCTGAGCCGGACGAGCGGCATTATCCTGGTAACCGGCCCGACCGGCAGCGGTAAATCGACAACGCTCTACGCGGCGCTGAACAAGGTTAATTCCAGCGAAAAAAATATTATTACCATCGAGGATCCAATTGAATACCAAATCAGGGGGATTGGCCAGATTCAGGTCAATCCTAAAATAGACCTGACCTTTGCCGGGGGGTTGCGCTCAATTTTGCGCCAGGATCCCGACATTATTATGGTCGGCGAGATTCGAGACGCCGAAACGGCCGAAATTGCCATTCAGGCGAGCCTCACCGGGCATCTTGTGCTGTCGACGCTGCATACCAATGATGCCGCTACCGCAGTGACCCGTCTGGTTGATATGGGGATCGAGCCATTCATGATCGCCTCCTCTCTGTCAGCCGTTGTTGCCCAACGCCTGGTGCGGGTTATCTGTCCGCATTGCCGCGAAGAGTATCGTCCGGTTGAACAGTATGCCGGAGTAACTCTCCCTGACAGATTGTATCGCGGCCGGGGATGTGATGCCTGTTTCGGTCTTGGCACCTTGGGCCGGACCGCCATCTATGAGATTATGCCGATTGAC
>JABBNX010000048.1:10604-23533 GCA_019352135.1 Pseudomonadota bacterium | reverse complement strand
TGGTTTGAGAAGAGCCTGTCCTACTCAAATGCCCGGCTGTCGCAAGCGCTCCTGGAACGGCGCAGAAAGACAACCGTTATCGGCCTGGCATGCACGGTAGCCGACGATGCCTGCTTCTGCACCGCCGTCGGCCTCTCTCCACAGGAAACCAGGGGGAGCGACCTGTTCCTGACGCCGCTGAAAGGTGGCGGCTATGCCTGCCAGAGCCACAGTGAAAAAGGTGAAGCGCTGATCACTGCCAACAGTAACCTCTTCTCGGAGCCGAACAGTGCCGCGCCATTGCCATTGGCCGCACCTCAGGCCGATAGTATCGATCTGAAACAGGTCAAAGCATGGCTGGACGGGCACTTCGAAGACCCGCTCTGGGATGGGTTTGCCGTGCGCTGTGTCGGGTGCGGAGCCTGCGCCTTTGTCTGCCCCGCCTGCCACTGTTTCGACATTGTTGACGAAGGAACCGAAAAAGCCGGCAAGCGCCGCAAAAGCTGGGATGCCTGCGGATTCTGGAAGTTTACCCACCATGCCTCCGGACACAATCCCCGCGACCTGCAGCCCAAGCGCTACCGCAACCGCATCATGCACAAGTTCAAATACTACGACGATAAATTCGGCCAGACGCTCTGCACCGGCTGCGGCCGTTGCGTGCGCATCTGCCCGGTCGGCATTGACATCGCGGCGATTGTTGACGAAATAAGCAAGAAAGAAATTTCCTAAAGGTTTTACTACATGTGCGATACTACCAATACTAACATCTATCTTCCCTACCTGACCACTGTCGAGGAAGTCATCGACGAAACTCCGGATGTCCGCACTCTGCGCCTCGTCTTTCAGGACGAAAAGATTCGGGATAGTTTTAGTTTCCGTGCCGGTCAGTTTGCTGAATATTCGGCCTTTGGTGCCGGCGAGGCGACCTTCTGCATCGCCTCATCACCGACCCGCACCGGGTACATCGAATGCAGCTTCCGTTCCGTGGGACGGGTGACTGAAGAGTTGCGCCGCCTGGAAGTAGGTGACAGTATGGGGTTCAGGGGGCCCTACGGCAATTCGTATCCCATTGAAGAGTTTTACGGCAAAAACCTGGTCTTTGTCGCCGGCGGTATTGCCTTGCCGCCGCTGAGGACACTGATCTGGAACTGCCTTGATCTGCGTGACAAGTTTGGTGAGATTACCATCGTGTATGGGGCCAGGGCCGAGGCCGATCTGGTGTATAAACGGGAATTGCAGGAATGGCAGAAACGGGCCGATGTCCGCCTGGTTAAAACCGTGGATCCGGGCGGAAATAGTCCCGAGTGGAATGGAAAGGTCGGATTTGTGCCGACAATCCTTGAAGAAACGGCTCCGTCTGCAGAGAACTCGATAGCCCTGGTCTGCGGCCCCCCCATCATGATCAAGTTCACCCTGCCGGTACTGGAGAAACTCGGCTTCAGCGATGAGCAGGTCTACACCACGCTTGAAAACCGGATGAAGTGTGGTCTTGGCAAGTGCGGCCGATGCAATGTGGGCAATGTGTACGTCTGCAAGGATGGCCCGGTCTTTACCGCGAAGCAGGTTAAGGCAATGCCGTTGGAGTATTAGCCGTTATTTGCCGAGTGCCTCTTCAATTTTTCTTTGGTCAAAGCCTTCAATGATTCTGCCGTTGATCTGGAAGGTCGGGGTGGAATCAACCCCCTCTTTTTTTGCGATATCGAGCTGTTCTTCCTGGAGCCTGATCCCTTTGGGGGTGGCTTCAAGTCGTGGTCTCCGGTCGAGAGAACCGGACATGATCATATGATAGGCCTTCGCCTTATCCTGTTGCGACAATACATATTGGGCTTTTTCTTTGGCTCTCGGGTGATACGGGAGAGGGTAAAAGAAGATGTGACGTGTTACATCCCTACGGCCCTCAAAATATTTTGAAGCTTTACGGCAGAAGGGGCAATCCGGGTCAGTGAATTCGATAACCATCTTTGGACCGTTCCCGATGGTGATGGATTTGCTTAAATCAGGGCCGGATGCCTGTGCCGGTTTCGATAGTGCTGAAACGGCCAAAAACAGTACTATTAATACAATGCGTTTCATATCATCCCTCAGAGCGATTATTTGTTGCTGTACCATCTGAACAGCAGGGCAAAAGAATAACAAATGTGCTTCCCTGACCGTTTTCTGATTCTGCCCAGATTACGCCATGAAAACTGTCAATCGCCAACTTGCAATATGCCAGTCCCAGCCCCGCTCCGCCGCGCTCCCGATCTGTTTTTCGGGTGAATTGGGTATAACGGTCGAATATTTTATCCAGTTCGTCCGGAGGAATTCCATTGCCGCTATTATAAATAGTTAGTTTTACAAAAGAGCCTGTTTTCGGGAAATCCGGGGGAATCTGCGCATACACAGGTAGTGTCAGTGTGCTCACCTTGTCTTCAGGGATATAATGGCAGGAAACGGTTATCATGCCCCCTTCCGGGGTGAATTTCAGAGCGTTGCCGAGTAAATTCCCAAGTACTCTGGTAAGGGAGTTCTTGTCAACCGCAATGGTGTGAGGCCCAGTCTCCACATCGACTGAAAATTCAATGCCGTCATGTCTGGCCGGTCGGGAAAACTGATGTGTAATTTTGCTGACGATTTCACCGGTATTATACAGGTGAATTGCCATCTGAATTTTTCCGGCTTCAAACTTTCTGATATCAAGAAGATTGTCGATCATGGTGACAACTTCATTGCAACTGTCGATCGCCGATTGCAGATATTCCTCCTGCTCTTCGTTGACCGCGCCGAGGCACCCCTCACGGATAATGTCTATTGATCCGATTACGGCGGTCAACGGATTTTTCATGTCATGAGAAAGCATCAGAATAAAATCTTCTTTTTCCTGCTGCAACTGCCGCTTCTCTATCCTCTCCCGACGATGGGCGCGAGCCCGCTCAATCCTCTGAAGCATGTCTTCAAGAGCAAACGGTTTGGAAATATAATCTTCCGCACCGTTTCTCATACACTCTACTGCAAGTTCTTCGCTGCCGTGGCCGCTCATCATGATCACAGCAGTATCGCTCCCTGCATCCTGAAGGCGCTTCAGGACCGCTACGCCATTAAGCCCCGGCATGTTGATGTCAAGCAGCATAACGGCATAATCTTTCTCATCAACGAGCATTTCGAGCGCTGCTGTGCCGTCAGAGGCGAGAGAGGGGGTATACCCCTCATCAGTCAGGTACAGTTTCAGGGCCTGGCCGATTTCCTGCTCATCATCAACGATCAAAATTTTGTCTCTATTTTGGGCTAGCATTGGGCACGTTCTCTTTTCATGGCAGCCAGGAATGCCTCGGCCAGGATCAGATCTTCGGGTGTAGTTATTTTTATATTGCGATAATCACCCCGAATAATATGCACGTTTCCTCCGGCATATTCAATCAGGGATGCGTCATCAGTACCGGAAAAATCATCGGCTTTGGCGGACAGATGAGCCCTGAAAATTTTTCCGTAACGAAAAGACTGCGGCGTTTGGGCCTGCCACAGTGATTCCCGGTTAGGCGTGCCACAGACAATGCCATCATGCACCGTTTTGATGGTGTCTTTTACCGGGACAGCAACCAGTGCGCCATCGTGGAGGAGGGCTGTATGTATTGATTCCTGCAGCACATTTTCGGTTACGAGCGGTCTGACGCCATCATGAATCAGGACGACATCGTCATCGGAAACGTATTCTCGCATGGCACTCAAACCATTCATGACCGAGTCCTGGCGCTCCCGGCCTCCCGGCACAATAGCCGCAATCTTTTTGAAGCCATACGCATCAACAACGTACTTCCGGCAGTACGCAAACTCCTCGGAAGGAATTACCAGATAAATGATATCAATTAGAGGAGACTGTTCAAAAACCGAAATGGTATGAGCAACAATCGGCATGCCATTCAACTGCAGATACTGTTTGTTGATAGAAGCGCCCATGCGTTTACCCATGCCGGCAGCCGGTATCAGGGCAATAGATTTGAATGTGGCCATTAATTTTCTCTCCGGAACAAGTATACCCGTTTCTTGCAGGGATGCAAATGAGTATACAAAAACGGGGTCAGCTGCTCTTGACAGGTGGTGCGCCACTTATGAGAACCTGGCCGCTGTATTCAGCATTTTTGCGAACGAGTGTTTCAGCCAGATCGGCATCTTTATTCCGGAAAGCATCGATGATTTTTTCATGTTCCTGCACCGAGACTTCCATCCGCCCCGGGAGACTGAGTGATGTAAAGCGCAGGCGTTGAAATTTGGTCACAAGGCCGGCTATCAATTCACGCAATTTATCATTGTCTGCAGCCTTGATGAACAGCTCGTGAAAGTCATTGTGTATTTTGAAAAAATGTTTGATGTCGCCGATTCGAGCCAGTTCCGCCAGTCTATCGTTGATCGTCTGAAGGCGATCAAGATCTTTTTTGCTCAGTTTTGCACAGGCCCGTCGTGCCGCATATCCCTCCATGATGCTTTTGATGGCGTAGAATTCCTCGACATCCTTGGGGCTGAATTCACTGACAATTGCCCCACGGCGAGGTATCACCGTCAGATATCCTTCCGATTCCAGTTGGCGGAAGGCCTCACGAATAGGAGTACGGCTTATTCCGTACCGTTCGGCCAGTTCGGGTTCTGATACACGGCTGCCGGCCTTAAGGTTCCCGGAAACAATCGCTTCACGGATATTCTCCAGTATCTTTTCACGCAGCGTAAGGTGTTTTTCCAGTGGTTTCTTCATAAGCGGGTAGTGCCCCTAGGAGAATTTTGCAACATTGTATACAGTATACAATCTTTGTCAAATTATAAAACCGTGTTTCGCCTTGTTCAAGAAAATATTTAACAATACGGTACTATTTTCATATAGTAATGCTTCTTGCTCCGGACAAAAGAAAATGCCTTGTTTCTTTGGGCCCTTGCAGGTAATCTGCTCTGACTATGGATCCGGTACGACACCTGAAAATTTCGTTTTTAGTACTCCTGATGCTTATCTCAGGGGGTACGATTGGCTACATGTCCATTGAAGGGTGGCGTCTGCTCGATGCTGCTTATATGACGGTTATTACTTTGGGGACGGTTGGCTTCAAGGAGGTCCACGATCTTTCTGATGGCGGCAAACTGTTCACAATAGGGTTGATTGTTGTTGGTGTCAGCGTTTTGGGCTATATCGTCGGGAGTCTCGCACAGATCATGTTCGAGGGGCAGATTCAGCGGATCATGGGGAGAAAAAAGGTGGAAAAAAAAATTGGCGCGCTTGTCGGGCACTACATTATATGCGGTTTTGGACGGATTGGTTCGCTGATTTGCAAAGAGTTCAAAGCAAATGGATTGAAATTTGTAATCATTGAAAAGAGCGCAGATGCGACCGAACGGCTTGAAGAAGACGGCTACCTGTACATGAAAGGGGATGCCACTCTCGATGAAACCCTGCTGAAAGCCGGGATCAACAGGGCCAAGGGGTTGATTTCGGTGGTCACATCAGATACGGAAAACGTTTATATTACCCTGACTGCACGTGGGCTCAATCCTGATCTTTACATCATGTCCCGCTCTGGTGAGGAAGGCTCTGATATCAAACTCAAGCGGGCAGGTGCCAACAAGGTTGTGTCGCCGTACACCATCGGCGGCAACCGTATGGCGCAGTCGATTTTGCGCCCGAATGTGGTAGACTTTATTGAAATTGCAACCGGGTATGAACATCTGGAATTACAGATGGAGGAAATCCATATCCCGGCCCACTCGGCATTTGTCGGAGAAACGCTTGTCAGTTCCGGATTCCGCAAGGAGATCGGCGTCATTATCGTCGGCATAAAAAAGGGACACGGAAAGATGGTATTTAATCCACATTCCCAGACCCGCATTGATGAGGATGACACGCTGATTGTGCTCGGTGATCCGGTATCCATTCACAAACTTGAGGATCTGGTCGCCCGCACTGCTTCGGATGAAGTAATTAAACAACACAGAAAAGAGCACCATGAAAAATAATATTCATGCCCATGTCCCGTACGGCCGTTTGGCAGAACATCTGGAATACGCCATTGCGAACCGTGTCAATCCCGAGGTGTTTTTTTCGGCAGAGTCGCTTGACCAACTGGTCATGGAAGAGCTGGCTTCAGTGTGTACGACACTGCATGCTGCCGGGCTGAAAACGACAATTCATGCCCCTTTTCTGGATCTCAACCCGGGAGCGATCGATGCAAGCATCCGTGCGGCAACCCGCCATCGTATTCAACAGGTCATGCAGGCAGCCGAGCTGCTTCGTCCGCAAGTAATTGTGGTCCATCCTGGCTATGATGACCTTCGCTACGGAGACAATCGCCTTATATGGCTGAAAAACAGCATTGATTTCTGGCTGGAATTCGTACCCATAGCCCATAAGCTTGGAACGACCCTGGCAGTTGAAAATATCTTCGAGAAGGAACCGTCTACAATAAAGGCGTTGCTTGATGCCATTAATGATCCCTGCTTTCGGCATTGTTTCGATGTGGGACACTGGAATATGTTTACCACGGTAACTATTGAAGAGTGGTTCAGCGAACTGGGAGGGTATGTCGTCGAGAGCCATATTCATGACAATCATGGCCAGCGCGACGAACATCTGCCGGTGGGGGAAGGTGCGATCAACTTTGAACAGTTTTTTCCGCTCTTGACAGAGTATGCTCCGGCTGCCATCTGGACGATAGAAGCGCATAATACCGAGCATCTTCAGCGTGCCCTGAAAAATATTAACACGTACTGTTCCTGTCGCGCATAGACAGGCCAAAATAACTCAAATAAAATCTAACGTACGAGAAAAGGATTCCATATGTCAGAAAAAATTTTAGTGAGTGGCGGTTGCGGGTACATCGGCAGTCATGTCGTGCGTCAGCTTTCTGAATCGGGCCGCACGGTCGTTGTCTATGATAATCTGTCCACCGGATTTCGTGATGCCCTGACGCACGGTGAAAAGTTGGTCGAAGGCGATTTGGCTGACCGCGAGCGGTTGGAGGATCTTTTTCAGCGCGATAGTTTTACTACTGTTCTACATTTTGCCGCTGCTATCATCGCTCCGGAATCGGTTTCAAAGCCGCTGAAATATTACGGCAATAATACCCGTAACACGCTGGGGCTCTTGGAAGCGTGCGTAACGCATGGTGTCAAAAGGTTCATATTTTCCAGCACCGCCGCCGTCTATGGCCTTCCTGATGGTGGGGTGGCATCTGAAGAGAGTTGCCCGGCACCGATCAATCCCTACGGCACCTCAAAGCTGATGAGTGAATGGATGCTGCGTGATGTTTCTGCAGCGCATGGTATGCAGTATGCTGCGCTGCGCTATTTCAATGTGGCGGGAGCCGACCCGCAGGCGCGTATGGGGCAACGCACCCAGGATGCAACGCATTTGATCAAAGTTGCCTGCCAGGCGGCACTTGGGATGAGGGATAGTGTCAGTATCTATGGCACTGATTATCCGACGCCTGACGGAACAGGCATTCGCGATTACATCCACATCGAAGATCTTGCTTCCGCACACCTCTGCGCACTCGATTATCTCGAAAAGGGTGGCGAGTCGACCGCCATGAATGTCGGGTATGGGTATGGCAGCAGTGTTCGGGATGTGCTGGAAGTGGTAAAAAAAGTGAGCGGTGCAGATTTTACGGTTCTTGAAGCGGAGCGGCGCCCGGGAGATCCTGCCTCGCTGGTGGCCAGTGCTGACAAAATAAGATCCCTGACCGGCTGGAAGCCTAGTTTTAACAATCTTGAAACAATTGTGGCTGATGCCTGGCGGTGGGAAAGCATGTTGGCGGGGCGATAACTGATATTGGGCACATAGATTTCTGCCGTTCTGTTGGTTGTTCTATAACAGTAGACAATATTCTCGACAGTTATTGTAATTTATACTACAACAGACGCCAATCAGGCGCCTTGATCTTTTGGTTTTATCGTACAGGATTACATGGACTTTACCTCTCTTTACAGTACTCGGATACAGACGTCATTCGATGATGATCAGGCCGCTATTCTTAAAGCCTTCCATGATAAACATACTTCCAAAAATGGTTCCAAGGTCAGCCTTACCAACTATTTCAATGGTTTGCCGATTACGTATCCGGCTGTGGTTCTCGGCGTGGAACGGGGCAGTCTTGACCTGGATGTCAATCCGCAGCAAGCGATTGCAATGGCAAGCGATCATTACACGCTGATTCGCAGTGCCCTCTTTCCTGATCCACTTGTTGCTCATGTTCAGTATATTAACATCAGGAAACATGTGGCATCAGTTACGAAGCTCTGTTTTGTCGAAGTACTGGCTGAAAAACGTGCTGCAGTACGATTGGATCTGGACCCTCCGGTGCGTGTCACAATTCAGCATGAAGACCAGGTGATTGCCGCCATTCTGGTGGATATTTCTACACAGGGACTTGCAATATTAGTTGATGATTTTATCATGCTGGATATGGGGACGGAACTGTCGGTGAAATTTATGTTGCCTGATTCGGTGTTGATGAAGCAGACCCTGATCAAGGTGTCGGCAACACTTGTCGGTGTTGCCGGGGATGCTTCGCCATACCGCTATCGATTCCGGATTTCCCCGGAGAAGCATCAGGAACAGTTGATATCCCGCTACAGTTTTCAGCGTCAGGTAGAAATTATCAGAGGTTTGAAGGAAATAGCTGACTGATATATCCTCTTGTTGCCATTTTTAATTGATGGAGCCACCAGGCACACTTCTGGTCTGTTGCAGCTCGCGGTATACATCCAGCGGTACAGGTTGGCCGTCCCTGACGCGGAGTACACTGAAATGCAGATGAGTTGGAGAGCGTCGTTTTGCGGCGTTGAAGCCACTGCGTCCGACCGTGGCCAAGAGATCACCCGGCTTGACAATCGTTCCCGGTTCAACAAATAATTCTTCATTATGGGCGTAGTAAATCAGCAGTTCGCTGGTTGGGTCAAAGATCCAGATATAATTGCCTCCCCGCAGACCGCTTCCCGCCTGCCATCCCTTACCAAGCGCCACGACAATCCCTCCGGTCATGGATAGTACTTCGACTGTTTTTCCGCTCTGATCATCACGGCTGTCCTGGTTCCGGTCGCGAATAAAAATGTCGTAGGCCGGATGGCCACCATGGCGGTTTCCGCTGAAGAAGTCGTAACCATTGGGGATGAAACCGTGGTGCTTCCCTTTGTCGATAGACCTTGTGTCATAACCAGCCAGAGGAAAAACCCATTCCGTTGGTACATAATCCTTTCCGCCTTGCTGGTAGAACTCCGTGCGAATTTCGGATAATTGTACAGAAAGTTTTAAGCGGGCGGCAACTTTGCTGATCCGGCTGTCACGGATCATGGTGTTCAATTTATTGAAATTTGCACAGAGCGAATACATGTTCGTGTCAGCCGGAGTTGGAGCAGCAAAAGCTGCCGAGTATGCAAGCAACAGGCAGAAAAGGATTGTTGATATCAAGCGGCCGGATCGTTTCATCGGAGATTTCCTGTAAACTCTTGTGCTGGTAGGATAATCAGAGCTCTGGCGTATGAGGGATGGCTGTAGTGCTGCTTGACCTCTGGTGGGGGATATTTATTCAAATCCCGCAGCATGCTTGAGGATAATGAAATTTCTTGTCATCAATGATGCCGCCGTCGTATCTGCACAGCAGCGGGTACATCAAAATGCCAGGTGCATGCACGGCAGCAGCCAGCGTGGCCCGACCGGCCACCAGGGTCATAAGCGCTCTGTCAAAGTCCGTCGTAACGGCAATTTCACGGGCGGTATTGGCTTGCGCAATAATTGCCACAATTTCAGGTGAAATGTGTGCTGCTTCCGCCCATCCACGCAGTACGGCAAGATCAAGTTCAGACGCTGCTGCGTGGGTATTTTCATAGCCGCAGGCAATTTTGAGCAGCTTGGCAAACTGGCAGGCGATTATCGGCTCCATGAAGTCGCGCTTTGCACACGCCTGCAGAGCATACGCCACATGGTCTCCCATCATGATGCAGGCTTCCTCGGTGAGTTGCGAAAAATGCTGTTGGGCTGCCATCTCGCTGCTTCGACCGGTGGAAAGGATAACCGTCCGGCAGCCACAGGCCTTGGCAACATCCAGGGAGGCATCAATAGTGTCGGTCCAGGCCTTGGCCGAGATGGGGCGGACAATGCCGGTGGTGCCGAGGATCGACAGCCCTCCGATGATGCCAAGCCGGGCGTTGAGGGTCTTTTTGGCGCGTTCTTCACCATCGGGAATTGAAATGACAATTTTAAATTCTGGATGGTGAATTTTGAATTCAGACAGCACGCTGCCGACGGCCTGTTCAATCATGGTGCGAGGTACCGGATTTATTGCCCATTCGCCAGGCGGAACAGCCAGCCCCGGCTTGGTAACCGTGCCGATGCCGATGCCGCCGACGATGTTGATTTTGCTCCCCCCTTCAAGACAGGGGGGCGAGGGGGGATTTGCCGTTGCCCACACTTCCGCGCCGTTGGTTATATCCGGGTCGTCACCGGCATCCTTGATCACGAAGCAACTCGCCTCGTGTGTTGAAAACGACTGGCCATGCAGCTGAAAGGTGGCGTTGCCCCCTGCCGGGAGGTCGATGCTGACCTCGGTGACAAGAGTCTTGCTCACCAGCATTTGTGCAGCACCTTTGGCTGCTGCGGCAGCGCAGGCCCCGGTGGTGTACCCGGAGCGGAGGTGGTGTGTCATACCATCCTCATGAGAAACAGGTGCCAAATGTGGAGCGTGATAAACGAGAGCGGGATGCCGATGCCGACCAGCATGCCGACCAGCTGCGGCCGGAGGTCATGGTCAATGGCAATAATACCGGCGGTAATCATCGGGGCCATGGCCGCTTCAAAGATTGTTATCTGAACCGCAGTGCCGGTAGCTCCGATAATGGAGCTGTACAGCAGGAAAATGAGCGCCGGGCCAAGCAGGAGCTTGTAGGTCAATCCGCTCGCAAGCGGCATCAGCACCTGTCGCATACCGCCAAACTGAAGCTGGAAGCCGACTGAAACCAGCGCCAGTGGCGTTAAGGTGCTGCCAAGTTTTTGCAGGATCTGGACGCTCCACTCCGGAAAAGGGAGTGGTCGCAGCAGCAGCGCCAGGATTAATGCCTGAAAGGGGGGGAACAGCAGGATCTTGCGTGCCATCTGGCGTGGGGTGACATTACCGGACGAATAGAGCGTCGCCGCCAGAATTCCGAGCGTTGAGAGCACCATGAAGGAGCCAAGCTGATCGGCAATAATTCCGATCCCGAGGAACTCTTTGCCGTAATACGCTTCAATCATCGGCAGTCCGACAAAGGATGTATTGCCCAGGCCGGCGACCAGTATCAGCGCCCCTGTCGTCTCCCTGTCAAGCTTGAACAGTTTTCCGGCAACCCCGAAAATGAGCCAGGCGCAGCCAAACAGCAGCCAGGCCATGCCGGCCGTAAGCAACAGCGATGAGTCGATCGTGAGGTCGTGGATATACAGGATCGTCAGCGCCGGGAGAGAGATGTGGATGATGAAGCCGTTCAGCGCCGCCGGAGTGGCGGCGGGAAAGCGTCCCGTTTTTTTAAGCCCGAGACCTGCCAGTAGGCATATTGCCAAGAGGATAATGTTGGTCATGGCGTCATGTCAGTGGCGAGAATGGCCAGCGCATTTACCACCGCGGCAGCCACGTTGGAGCCACCTTTGCGCCCGATGTTGGTTATAAACGGGATACCATGGGTATCGGAGGCCAGGGCATTTTTGCTTTCTTCCGCCCCGACAAATCCGACCGGCAACCCGATGATCAGGGCCGGTTTTGCCTGTCCGGTTCCAATGAGCCGCAGCAGTTCGAACAGTGCCGTCGGGGCATTGCCGATGACGAAGATGCGGTTGTCTGAATTTTTAGCGGCCTTACGCATGGCGGCGATGGAGCGTGTTATCCCTTCTGCTCGTGCCTGTTCGGCCACGTCCTGATCGGCAACATGGCAGGAAAACGAACATCCCAGAGTGGCCAGGCGCGGCTTGCTGATCCCGGAAAGGGCCATATTCGTGTCGGTAACAATGCCGGCGCCGCTTTTAAGCGCTGCGACGGCTTTTTCGATCACATTTTCGGAAAGTACCATAGACTGGATGTAGTCAAAGTCGGCGCTGGTGTGTATTGCCCGGCGTACAAGCTGCCATTCCGCATTGGGCCAGCCGTGCTCACCCGCCTCGGCGTCGATGATGCGGAATGATTTTTCTTCAATCTCTTCCGGTTTCATGTTTAATGAGTCCATTAGCGCCATCCCAGCCTTTCAAGCGCTTCGCCAATTCGTTCCGCTTCGATCTCTGCCAGCTTGCGGTGTGCCCCCAGGTGTCCGCCCATCTCCATGACCAGCCCCGGATGCCGTTTCTGAGCCTCTTTTATCTCTTCCGGCAGATCGTGCTGGACATGGGCGCCCATGAAGAGGAAATAGGGCATTAACAGAATCCTGTCAGCCCCGCGTGCTACGCACGTGTCAATCCCCTGCTGGATGTTCGGTTCATGCAGTTCCCTGAAGGAGACTTCAATAATGTCAAAACCGGTCATCTCCCTCACCATTGCCGCTACGTCACGCGCAGCATCATTGGCTTCGGATATCCGGCTCCCGTGGGCCATAATCAAAATTGCAGTTTTCACCGTTGCTGATTCCTTTCGTAGATCATAGTCCCATCACTTTCAGCCTCAAGCGACTCAAGCAGTTTCCACTGCTCACCGAAACGGTTATCTCCCGTCTGGTCATCCCCCAGTCGCTCCATCAATCTCGAGATAATCTCCCACAAAGGAAGCATATCTCCCCCCGGAGGGTCGTGGCGATGAATACGCGGCGGGTGAAGTTCCGGAGTCTCCCCCTTGATCGGTAATCCGGGGTTCATCACTTTTTTGAAGCGTTGGGCGCGCCCTTCATTGTTGATGTATGTGCCATCCATTTCAACCCAGGAGGTGGCCGGCAGGAAAACTTCCGCTCGCTCTACCAGGCGAGTCGGCAGCCAGTCGGCTGCGGCC